>CAJMQE010000090.1 GCA_905215405.1 uncultured bacterium | reverse complement strand
TATTATTGAATTTTCAAGGTGCATAGGCACTTATTCAAGTGCGAAGTTTGAGTCAGAATAATTTCCAGAATCATAAATTGCATTGATCATCTGTTTTGCATGTATTTCCCCTGTCCATAATGAGAATCCTGTTCTTTTATATGTTCTTAACCTCTTTGCATACATATGATCAAAATATCTGACATGTGAGTCTATATAGTCATAGACATAAACTGCTTCTTTTCCTTGATAATCACGGTTCAGTCTTCCGATATACTGTTCCAATCTTCCATCAAAAGAAACTGGTGCTGCAAGCATCAGTACATCAAGTCTCGGGAAATCAAAACCTTCTCCGATTTTTTGTCCTGTTGCTATCAGAATCAAGGATTCATCTGTAGATGTTTCTTTCAGATTCGTTCTAATTTCGGCATTTTGCTTATCAGAATTCCCACCATATAGCAGATATACATGGTCTGCGAAATCTTTTAATCTATCGTACAATAATTTTGCATGGTCTTTATATCTTGTCAGAACTACTGGAGTTTGTCCTAATGACACACTGGCTTTCACATCATTTATAATCATATCATTACGTACTTCGCTTGTACTGATAATGTTATATGCTTTATTAATATCAGCTTTACTTTCATACGTATCAACCACTCTTGTATATCTTGGCACAAAATAATGGTCAATCCCCTGTTCCCTTGCACGCTCCAAAGCAGTAAACTTATGTCTGAGTGGTCCAAGCATCATATAAATAATTTTGTCAAGATTATCTCCTCTTTTCGGAGTTGCCGATACCCCATAAACATATTTTGCGTTGATTTTCTGAAGTAATTCCATGGATGTATTTGAGGCAGAGTGATGACATTCGTCCATAATCACCATTCCATAGGTGTTAATCATTTCATTGAAATTACCTTTTCCGTACATTGAACCTACCATAGCAACATCAACAATCCCAGTAAGCGTATTCTTGCTGCCATGAAGAATTCCTATTACACTGTCTCTCTTTTTCTTTCTTCCTGTCTTTGTCTCATATTCTGGTGGTTCTTCATCAAACGTTAGAAATTTATTCAGCTCCTCCACCCACTGAATAAGCAAATCCTTACTCTGCAATAAAATAAGCGTATTTACTTTTCTTTCTGCTATCAAATAACTACAAACAACTGTTTTTCCAAAAGCAGTTGCCGCATTTAAAACTCCGTCTGAATATGTCAGCATTTTCTCCGCTGCCAGATTCTGCCCTGTTCTCAAGTCTCCATTAAATTTCACTCTAATTGGACGACCCTTTTCTCTCTGATCTGATATTTCTACTTTTATTCCAGCTTTATTGCACTCATCAAGCATTTTCTCCCGCAATCCTCTCGGAATTTGAATATATCCATCCACATCTTTTCCAAGATACACAGCACTGAAATTATAGTAATTGGAGTATCCCATTCTCTTATTCTTGTAAAATTCCGGATTATCAAAAGCTGCCATGCTTCGAATCTGATTCTGTATGTTAGGCATAAGATTCAATGTATCTATGTATACGCCATTGCTTAATACCATATGAAGTTTTCCTGTTACATCAGTTTTCACAAATTCACACTGTTTCTTCCACGGTTTTGGTCTGTTTGTCATATTGGGCTTCACTAATAATCCGTTTTTTTCTAATAATTCCTGCTGCCATTTCAGCGTATATTTCTCTACATCTTCAATTGATAGCTTTTCTGTCTTATTTAGCAACACATCCCACTGATTCTCATAGGCATTCCAATTTTCATCCACAAATGCGCTATTACCATTCTTTAATGCCTGCCCCTGAAGAGGAAGTGCTACCAAATTGCCAATACGACTTGCTACATCCTGTGATGGATACATGCGATCATAATAGTGAAACGACTTCATATTGATGGAATTAGAGCCTTTATCCAATAGCAGAAACCCGAAATTTCTTGCTTTTGATGCAGGTATTGCTCTATTAAAGAATATCCATACATGAGCACCTCTTCCAGACCTTGATCTTTCCACCAATGGCTTTATCCCATTCTGTTCGCACATTTTTCGTAGAGCATCTACCTCGTCATGCCATTCATCATCTTTATTCGCAAAGTCAGTTTCTTCTGCTCCTTTTTCATGATTATCAAAGTCAAACACCAGAAATCTGCATGTTCCATCTGGCAAAAGTGGATATACCCCAATTACATCCGTAGCATCCTCTTTATATCCAACCAAATGACTAATGACTTTTTTCACATCTAATCTCGTCCACTTAGTATGTTCACATTCATCGCAGAATACTTTTTCTCTTCTTTGCTTCGGACATAATCGGTCATTCCAGCGATTATCACACTGCGGAAAGTAACCGCCTTTTTTTCCACGCTTTGCATATACATCCTCGCGTCCCCAAAACATAGCAAAAAATTTTCGTGCTTTTTCATCTGAAATAAACCCAGCATCCATAATTCGCCCACCTTGATCCGGGTCATATTCCTCTATATTTTTAATAGTTTCCTCAAACGGATTTTCTGTATCAAATGGTATATTGGCTTTCATCAGTTTTTCTTTTAACTGCTTGTTCTCATTTTGAAGTTCACGTACTATTTTACGTAATGTTTCAGAATCATAAGCTTCAATATTCATACATAGTCACCTCTATTCCGGTTGAGTTATTTTACTTTTAATTGTATCTTCAACTCTTGTAATACGTGCCGCAACTTTCTTTACTTCCATTAGTTTCCATGCTTCCAAACAAGTAAGAAATTCTTCTGTTCCCTTTTCCTCTATTTTATCTAGAACCAGCATAACAACCTGTCTATTTACCTCTTTCATTTCAAAAATTACACGTGCATTTTTCTCTTCTACATCCAAACAGAACCTCTGATATAGCTCTTCGGCAAATGTTTCTTTCTCAATCTCCCATCCCTTTTCTGAATACACTAACAATGGAAGACGATAATCATACTTGATTCTTAGATAATCTTTCTTAATCATCCAATCAATACATTTGCTGATATCATCTAATTTCAGATCATGGTAATAGCCATAAGCTGGGCATTCATTTAACTTGTATTCTAATATCTTCTTATCCTTTGATCCTTTTAAGATTTTGGTCAGCATACTTCTCCCACCTGTTGAAATCAGTTCATCTGCACCTCTTAATATAACTCGGATATCTTCTTCTGGTAGATTCTTTATTTCACCTGCGTCAAGAACAACTGGTACTCTATGTATTTTCTTGCTCATTCGTTGTCCTCCTTTGCCCATGGAATAGAATAGTATTCCCCAGATATATAGTCATCCATCCCCCAGCCGAAACCTGCAAAATCTTGTAAAACGCCTTCAAGCCTGTCTTTCCATAACTTATATAATTCTTCATTATTACTTGCAGCTACTACAGCATCATGGTATGCATCACCCAATATATCGTAAAAATCCTCATCAATATCTCCAAAGCTCATTGTAAAATCCGTCGCACATTCTGCAAAATATAAAGCTAAATCGCCATACCATTTTCCATTATCATTCACACATACATCTGCGAATTCTGATAGTACATTCTGAGCATTATCAATCGAAAATCCTGTTCTAACAATATCTGATGGATTGAATATTTTGTATAATCTTTTTTTGTATTTTTCAAGTAAATCCTTACCATATGTTTCTCCAACAATCTGTAGATTAATACTTTCTTCCACTGATTTGTTTGACTTATACAAATTCATGATCATTTCGGTTAGTTCTTCTGTGTTTATCCCTTGAAGTTTTTTCAAAAGTGCCTTTTCCGTTAATTTCCTTGCCATTTCACATCACCTTTCCAAAATAGATTTTCACTTTTTTACATTTGTCCCAACCTCATTTTATCATCGTCCCAACACATCTTCAATAATAACTTTTTATTCTCCAATAATATGTAACTCTAAAAAGCAGAAAAGCGACCACATTTACTGTAATCGCTTAAATCATTCCGAAAATTGTCGACTCACAAAGTCGACATTTTTTTTCATAAATCCAAAAGAATCTATCAAAGCCAAGGTCTTTCAATCATAAACATTCCGTTATGACTTCTTCTCCTGACGGATTTCTTTTATCATATTCATAATCTCTTTGTCATCTTCAATATTAGCATTTTCAGCTTCTCCTACAAACGCATCTTGTACTTCTTCTAATGCTTTTATTGATTCAGAATGCTGTAGCATAAACATTGTCTTTTGCATTTCAATTTCAGCTTTTAATTCTTCTTCCGTAGGCAAATATAGCTTATATTTTGATGCAAATAATTGTTCACTTCCGTGCATAACTGAATATCTTGCAATATCTTCATCTGTCTCACTACAGAGAACTACTCCAAGTGTTGAATTATCTCCTTCGCCACGTTTCATTTCATCATACATACGAATATACATATCCATCTGCCCAACATCTTGATGTGTGATTTTACCTGTTTTTAAATCAAACAATACAAAACATTTCATAATATAATTGTAGAAAACAAGATCAATAAAATAATCTTCCTTTTCTGTTTTGATATGTTGCTGTCTCCCCACAAATGCATATCCCTTGCCAAGTTCCATAATGAATTTTTGAATATTAGAAATGAAAAATGATTCCAGTTCGTTTTCAGTAAAATCTATATTAGGTTCCATACCAAGAAATTCAGCAATAATCGGATTCTTAATAAATTCTAGAAATAAATTCTAGTTTATCATTTTGATAGTTTGCAATATTATTCTCCATATCCTGTTTTACAACACTGGGATTCTGTGATTTCAACATTCTGTAATAGTATTGTGTCTCTATATTTCGCTTCAATGTCTTTACCGCCCAAGTCTGCTCGTACGCCTCTTTACAATACCATTCTCTGGCTTCATCATCATTAACATGAATTAACATGCGGTAATGAGTCCACGAAAGCTGAATGCAAGATTGTCGACTTGCCAAGTCGACAATCTTTGGAAACAATTTATAAAACCTAAGACAACTGTATAAATTGCTTCTGTCGTAGCCTTTTCCATATTTGGAAGTAAGCTCCTTCGCCAACTTTTTAATAATCTCTGAACCATATTCACTACGCTCTGTTTCACCAATTATTTCTTCCGAGATACGATATCCAATGAACCAATTGCGTTGTGTTAGAACATTATTCACAACTCGATATGCTTGTTTTTGTGTTGTTTCTATAATATTTTCAATATCTCCTAAAATATTATCCGATTTTCTATAAGTATTCATAATGTCATTATTGCCAAAACCTTGTAATTTATTCATGACTTTACACCCCTTCTCATTTTATTTCGGTATCCTTTTTCATCTGTTCCATTCTGACATAATATTCTAGCAACCGATAAAAGTAGGTGGGAACCCTCCTATTACCATGTTCCCAATCAGATTCTGTCATATATGGTATTTCAAAATATTCACAGAACTGTCTTCTGTTCATCCCTGTACTCTTTCGTAATGCAATTAATTTATCTTTCAATTCATTGTTCTCTTCCATCAATACTCTCCTCTCTATATTCACGCATTGCATATATTTATTATACTTTCATTTTACTGTAAGGTCAATCACTATCGCCAACTTACACCCAAAACATTTCACAGATAAGCAGTATATAGCAGATAATTTTCTCTTATCTGCTATATTATCTGCTTGGTCTGCTACGCTGCCTTTCTCTGATATCTGTCTAATGCATCCGCATAGATAAATGTTCTTTCCTCTGCCGCCTTTGGATTAGATTTCCACGCATCCAATTCAATCCTTAATCCTGCATAATATTCTTGCATTACTGCTGGTCCATATTTCTCAATCATTCTTGCAAGAAAATCGCAGCATCTTGTAAACTCTGCATTCAATCGCACCTCTCCCTTCCTAAAATTCATTCCATTGTATCTGGTATATATTATTTTAGCGTTCAGTACAGATAAATACATTGAATGCAAATTGAAAGAAATTTGAGTATTTATGATGTCGAACATATGTTTTTATGTTATAATCATCTTACTACAGACAACCCATAAAAGCGAGCACAACCAATAGACAAATTTTTGAAAGGATACTTATGACAAGATTAGATTTTCACTCTATATCAGCCATTTTACTCAACCATCTAAAGGCTGCTGATATTTCACAAATAGACTACATGTATTACATTTTTGCTTCTTTTATCAATGACGATAACACCGACCTTATCTTTGATAATGGTCTTGTATGCCACTGGATTAAAGGGAAAATGCGTATTAATCCAAAGATTGTACAGTATTATATTTCTCAAGAACACATTGAACTTATGAAAAGTGATTTGCAAAATGAACTCTTTCCTTTTATCAGTGATGTGAGTAAAACTGCATCAGGAATAAAAGCGCTGCTTGTATTGGACACTTCTATCTCTGATACTGAAAAAATTCGTATCGCAGAATATTATGTAGACGAGTCTGACAGCTCCATTGCTAATTTTCTTGCAGAAACTCTTGTTTTTGGAATATCACGAGTATTTGTAAAAGCTGGAGCAACTGCTTCAGTTGATACTTCACCAATGATTGAAGATTTGATTATTACCACTTCCATACCGAAACCTGTCAAAACATTTGCAGAGAGAACTATAGAATTAGTGGAATTGCATGAATTACTTTTGTCTAACAGTCCTGTATTTCTAACAGGTATCCCTGGCATTGGGAAAAGTGAACTTGCAAAGCAATATATTAAATTGCATCAAAAAAATTACACTAACATCCTTTATCTTGAATACACCGAAAGCCTATATGAAATGATTGCTGACCTTGACTTTGCTGATGACTCCGAAACACTTAGTGAAAAAGAGCGTTTCCGCAAACATTACCGTTTTATAAAGACTTTAAAAGATGATTCACTCATTGTAATTGATAATTTTAATGCTACCGCATCTGACGAATCACTACTGGATACATTTTGTACATTAAAATGCAAAATACTCTTTACCAGTCGGAATCATTTTTCAATCGGATCAAGTTACAAAATATATGAAAGCAAGGCATTGGTATTTTCTATTTTCAATAGTAATTTCAAAGGGGATAGTGACAGTATTGACCAAAACATGCTTGGAACTCTCCTTGAAAAAGTTAATTTTCATACTATGAGTGCTGAGCTGTTGGCAAGACTGCTGTCATACAAGACTTTTTCTATGGAAGAACTGAATTTAAAATTAACAGACAATGTATTGCTGCCAGAGAACATCAGTAAGCTTGCTCTTACTAAAGATAACAACAGTCAGAAAGACTTATACCAGCAGCATTTTCTAAAGCTGTTAAATTATGAAGAATTGTCACCAGAATGCCAATATATATTATCTCTAATTGCATTTGCACCTGAGACAGGTTTTCCGTTATCTGTCTTGTTGCGATCAGATTCAAATAATATCAATACCGTAAATGAACTCGAAGAATATGGTCTGGTTGCTATTGCACACAATATCACAGTGCTTAATCCATATATCAGAAAAATTGTCAATGCAGGCAAATATACTGTAACTAGTCAGTATCAGAAATTATTCCAACAGTTTTTAGCCGAATGTGAAATTGTAGATTCTGACCTATCTTCACTTTACCTGCAAATTATTGATACAGCTTCACGTTTTGCAGTTAAAGACAATTTTGCACAATGGATTCACATTATAAGACATGCTCTTGAACTAAATGCAAGATTAAATCGTTACCGCTCATATTCCAAATTATTATCCGATTATGAATATCTCTGTTATAAAACTGATTTCATTACATCTGATGATCAGTATATGCTCTATCATTTCAAAGCAATTGAAGCAGCCTGCATAAACTGCAATATGAATAAAGCTGTGGAGCTTGCAGAAAAGGCTATATTCTTTGCTGGCAAATACGGAACAACCAATGTACTTAATTTTTCCACTTTATACCTTGATGCTGGCAGGTATTATCATCAACTCGGAAACACCTCAAAATCATTAGAATACACGAAAAAATCTGCCCAAATACTAGAAGAAACACAGATGTCCTATTCTCCAAATGGAATTGCCAGCCTTATACAATACGGAAGATTACTATTTGATACCAAAGAATACGGTGAAGCTATTCGTATCTACTCCAATTGTCTTGGTATCACAAATGCGGTTTATGGTGCAGATAATCTTACTTCAGGATATATTAGTCAGAACCTTGCCGTATTACATGCAGACATCAGAAATATTAAAAGAGTTGCATACTACTATGAACAGGCTATTTCAATTCTTGAAAAAACGTTAGGCAGTTCCCACGAAGATGTAGTTCTCTGTAAATCACAATCAAAAGAACTGCTGAACAGCTCCGATGTATCTTTACTTGAAACACCAAATATACTTAGTAAATTCATTGCATAAAACCATTTAGCTATTACGACGGAAGCCACTATCGTAATAGCTAATTCTTTATCTGCTCTTAACCTTGATTTCTCTGTCAATCGTCTGACGGCTATCCTTATTAAAGTGCTAATAGATTCTTCCCGTTAATATCCTCTGCACTCCAACTGATAACAGCAAAGTTACCCTCCGTATGAGTATCAACCTTGTTTATCCACTCAATTTCATGGCTGGCCTTTGCTTTTAGCAAGCGGTTAGTGGTTTCGGTAGCGTGCATTGATGAATTAATTACCCACCACTTTGTGGAAATCTCTGCACGTTTTAAATCCTCCTCTAAACGCATGGCTTCATATACAGGAGTAGTTTCTGCAAGCGTCACGATAATGACTTCGGTTTCTTTTTCGTTGCGCAAGCGGGGTAGCAGCTTTTTAACATTCTCGGGAATGTCCCCCTGTGTCCGTTTCACCTCACGATGGTAGCTCTGTGTGGAATCTAGCAATAAAAGCGTGTGCCCTGTGGGTGCAGTGTCAATGACAACAACCTCATTATCGGCTTTATCTACTACCTCAGCAAAGGCACGGAATACGGCGATTTCCTGTGTGCAGGGTGAACGTAGATCCTCTTCAACATAAGCAACATCATCTTCTGACATGGTCTCACGTGCTTTGGAAAGCACCTCGTCCTGATAGCGCTTCAATTCCGCTTCTTCGTCGATATGGCTCATTGTGATGTTTTCTGTTTCTTTGGCAACATACTTCAGATGCGCTGCTGGATCGGTAGTTGTAAGGTGTACTTTTTTGCCTTTAGAAGCCAAAGCAAATGCAATCGCTGCAGCGATAGAGGTTTTACCGACTCCGCCTTTTCCCATTGTAAAAATGACCTTTTTGTCATTCTGATACAAATCATCAATCACATTTTTCAAAGTAGGTACTGTAGTTGCATTTATAGTTTCTTCGCTGATTTCAAAACTATCCTTAGACAGAAGTGCCCGAACATTATCCATTCCTGTGATGTTATATGCCCGTAGCGGAACAGAGTACAAGTTAAGCTTTTTGATATTATTAGGTATCTCGGTTAAAGCTGCCTGCTGTTTATTATAAAGGCTTTCAGATACGCTATCATCAAAGGAAGGCATAACACCGTTTATGACAAGTATTTGATTGTTAACACCCAAATCCGCAAGCTCTCCGGAAGCTCGCTCTGCTTCTTGGAGCGGTGTTTTATCGGGTCGAGATACCAATACAAGCGTAGTAGCATTACCGTCTGCAAGCGTATTGACTGCCTGTTTGTATATATCTTTTCGTTCCTCTAACCCTGAAAGTTGACCTAAGCAAGATGCACCATGTGTGCTTTCGCTTATAAAATTAGTCCAAGCAGACGGAAGCTGCAACATCCTAAGCGTATGTCCAGTAGGCGCTGTATCAAATATGATATGGTCATATTCTCTCTCTGTTGTTTTGTCAGTTATAAAATTAGAAAACTCGTTAAATGCAGCAATCTCAACTGTGCAGGAACCGGAAAGTTGTTCCTCCATATTGTCAAGGACAGCATCAGGTAGCTTACTTCGATAAGGGGCAATTACGCTTTCTCTATATTCCGCAGCGGCTTGAATTGGATCAAGGTTCGCAACAACAAGACCGGGAACTTCTTCAATCGGAACTCCCTTACTTGTTAGATCTGTAGAAAATACATCCTGAAGATTGGAAGCCGGATCGGTACTAATGAGTAGTACCTTTTTACCGTTATCAGCAAGGGTAACCGCAGTAGCACAGGCGATTGATGTTTTTCCAACGCCGCCTTTGCCGGTAAAAAACATATATTTTGTTAGGGGAATATTCTTTACATCAAAGTCTTTCATTAACAACAACCTCCACCGTTACAGCAGCCACCGCCGCTTGATTTTTTTTCTTCACCAAGATAAGACTCCGGAACACCAAGCCATTCTGCAATCTCAGCATTGCTCGGGTATTTCTTTGTCATAACGATTTTACCGTCCACTACCGTTGCAGGCAGTGACTCAACACCATCACCCATAATAAGTTTATTGATTTCAACGTTCTTTATAAATTCCTGTGGAGCATTGCTCAAGTTATAGCGGTTGACCACTACACCGTATTTCTTTAAGTTACTGAATGCAGTGGAAATGCGAAGCAGTTCAGGGTCAACGCCGACTCCGCAAACTCCGGTTTCACAGCACATAGCGGGCTCATAAATAGATATTCTTTTCATAGTAAATTCTCCATTCTTATTATTATTTTTACTTGCATAGAACTCCTTAAGATTTTCTGGCATTATATATGCTGTATTGGTAATGTCAACATTGTCGGAAAACAAGGTTTTCAAAATAGCATTTGCGAGCATTTCTTTCGGAGGAATTTCGTAGACTTCATCTTCATATCGAAAAACGCGGCATTCCACGTCGCATCCAGCTATATCACTGCAACACCCGCAATCATTTTCTTCTACTGTAAGGCAGATATCCTTACTGTTTACACGAATAGTCGGGGATGATAGAAACTGATATTCAGCCGCAATCTCCGCTGTAGACATTTCTGTTTTACGTCGAACGACTTTATATCCAGCCAGTTGCAATGCCGGTTCTAAAACATCTAAGACTCCGTCTAAAACTTCATCTGTTCCGACACAACGGTCGCAGGTATTTAAATCGAGATAAAGGTAATCAATAGTTATTTCTTTCATATAAAACATCTCCTATTAAATTATTATTGTTATTGATTGTTATCAGCTATTGGCTGTGGGAACCAGTGTTTTGTTTTATTTACAAACTTGACGAGCAGTAGCATTACAGGTACCTCTGTAAGCACTCCTACAGTACAGACAAGAACTACCGGTGAATCTACACCAAAAATTGCTATCGCGACCGCCACCGATAATTCAAAGAAGTCAGAAGCAGCAATCAAAGAAGCCGGCGCAGCAATATCACGAGGTAATTTCGCCCCTTTGCTGACGGCATATGTCAAAGCAAAGGAAATCATATTCTGAAGAACAAGCGGTACCGCAATTAACAGTACATAAAGAGGATTTTTCACAATAATATCACCTTGGAAAATAAAGATAATGATAAGTGTCAAAAGTAAACCGACAGTTGTTACACCATCGAACTTAGTCACAAACTTTTTATTGAAATATTCTTCACCCTTATGCTTTGTTATTAAAACCCTTGAAAGAACACCTGCAACCAGAGGTATTACAACAAACAATACGATGGACATAACAAGAATACCAATTGGCAGCACCACATTATTAATGCCAAGCAACAACTGAACGATTGGTATAAACAATACTAAAATAAGCAAATCATTAACAGAAACCTGAACAAGCGTTTGTGCTGGATTGCCTTTTGTCAATGTACTCCAAACAAATACCATAGCGGTACAAGGTGCCGCTCCCAACAATACTGCTCCCGTTACAAAATTTGTAGCTAAATCTGCCGGAATAAAGTAGCTAAATATATACTGAAAAAATAATGTAGCCAATCCAAACATCAGAAAAGGCTTAATTCCCCAACTGGCAAGAGTCGATATAATGACACCTTGCGGATGCTTTCCTACATTTTTTACAGACTTAAAATCAACTTTTAACATCATTGGATAAATCATAATCCACATAAGTATTGCAAGAGGAATGTTCTGATCTGCTATTTGCATATTTTCTAAAGCCGAACGAATCCCCGGTAAAAATCTTCCGATTAAAATCCCCGCTGCCATGCAGAGAAGGACCCATATGGTAAGGTATTTTTCAAAAAATCCTATACCTTGTGTTTTTTCTTTGACCATCATTTTGACCCCTTTATTTGTTTTTAATATTATTTTTTATTTTGATTCTTAGCATAGTGTTTCTGACCACCAGATAGGTTGTATACTCGCTTAAACCCCTTACCTAATAGAATATTTTGTACTGCATTTCCTGTAACACCTTTATTACAGTAGGTAACCACCACTGAATCTTTATCTAGATTTTCAGCTAGAGACCGTATACTAATATGAGGCATGCTTTGAGCGGTATCTATGTGATCTTTTTCGTATTGTTCACTGACTCTTGCATCAATTAGAGTGTATTTCTCCTCCGATTCCATCAGTTCATTGAGTTCTTGTGCTGTGATTAAGGGCCTTCCTCCATTGATGGCATTGTCTAAAATCATACCAGTATACATAACAGGGTCTTTTGTGGTAGAAAAAGGCGGAGCATAGCCCAGATCAAGGTGGAATAGATCTTCGACTTTTGCCTTGAAACTAATTGCTGTTGCAAAAACATCTAAGCGCTTATCAACACCTTCACTACCCACGATTTGCACACCTAAGAGTCTTCCATCGACTTTATTAGCGATTCCTTTGATGGTCATTTCCTGACCGTTCATGTATTCTGGTTTGTTGGGTTTTGTATTATGGCAAACTGCTACATCATAACCTAATTCTTTTGCTTCTCGCTCTGATAATCCAGTTTGCGCTACTGTCATATCAAACACTTTAAAGATACCTGTACCAAGAACACCTCGAAATGCTAGATTTCCACCAGTAATTACATCGCCCACAATTCTACCTGTTTTATTAGCAGTAGAGCCTAGGGGACGGTAAACAGGTTTTCCAGTAACCACATGAAAATGTTCAATACAATCTCCGCAAGCATAGATATCAAGCAGATTCGTCTGCATTTTTTCATCGACGCGTATTGCTCCAGTTATTCCAAGGTCAATACCTGCTTCTTTTGCAAGATTAACATTGGGACGCACGCCAGTAGATACAATGACCATTTCTGCTTGGATTTTTTCACCACTTGCAAGAACAACAGTGTTCTCTGTCAGCTCTGTCACCGCTGCATCTGTGTATACTTTTACACCGTGGTCTTCAATATGATTTTGCACATATACTGCAATATCGCTGTCTAGTCCTGGTGTCACTTGTGGCAACCTCTCAATTAGTACTACCTCTATACCGAGCAATCTGAGGTTTTCACAAACCTCTAACCCGATAAATCCTGTACCGATGATTGCTACCGTTTTGGGGTGCTTTGTATCAATAAAGGTTTTAATTCGATTCATGTCATTAATATTTCTCAGCGTGAAGACATGCTCTAAATCAACGCCTTGAATCGTTGGGACAAAAGCAGTTGCCCCTGTAGCAATGACCAGTTTGTCGTAATGGTCGATAAACTCGTTACCAGATGTCAAATCCTTTACCTTTACTGATTTCTTATCTGGGTCGATCACGAGAACTTCATGTAATAATTTGATATCGACGTTATATTTGCTCTTAAAAAACTCAGGATTGCGCGGGGTCAATTTATCTGCATTCTCGACCTCTCCGCCAATGTAATATGGCATTCCACAACCCGAATACGAGATATAGTTATCTTTTTCATAAATAATAATCTCAGCATTTTCATTGTTTCTTCTAGCTTTGGCTGCTGCTGATGTTCCCGCCGCTACTGCACCGATGATAATAATTTTCATAGTTTTCTCCTTATTACTCATTTTTAGCGCACTTCTGACAACGATACTCGCCTACCTTGCAGATGCAGTTTTTCGTATCGGAAGTAATTGTAAGAAAAAACTGCTTTGTTCTCTCAATTTCCTCTTCGTCAAGTGAATAATAAGTCCATTTGCCTTCTTCACGCCCATTCACTAGTCCGCACTCACGCAAAATTTTCATATGGTGGGACAGCGTGGATTGAGACATTTCAAATTCCTCAAGAATGTCGCAAGCACATAGTTCTCCACAAGAAAGCATATCAACAATCATTGCTCTCTTAGGATCACCTAGCGCCTTAAAAACTTTAATGTTATTTATATAATATTCCATATAATCACCTCAAATCGAAATCTGTCGATATGTATTATTATATTCGTCAAATCGTAATTTGTCAATATGATTAGCGTAGGTATAGAAAAGTTTTTTCAAAACGGACTTTTTTATAGTATATTCTATGACGGTATCAAATTAGCACTGTTCTCTATCTAAACTTAGATTAATATTTTCGACTAAGGCATATTCTGATCATCATATTTTATCATTCTATTTCTTCACCTTCCCCAACACCGCTTCAAACTCCAATCCATTGCAAATTCCGCTTCATCGGATCACCGATTCCGCTAGCAACGGTTCAGTGTTTCCGGTCGTAACGGAACACTTTTCCACTTCGCCGGATCACGCATTCTTATAAAGTGTTATAGTTTTTTCGTAGTCATTATTTTTAGATTACGAAAGGAGGCATTTTTATGCAGGACTACAACACTATCATTGAAGTAATTTATTAGTGTCATACTTTTTCATTGCTGTTCCTTCAACAGAAATTACTGGGCAATAGTTTAAAAACTCGCCCATTATTCTTTTGTCTGATTCATTCGCCTTTCCTGCTTTTGTTGATAATGCAACAGATTCTGCAACCATTTTAAGTGTTCTGTCAGGTGCAAAATCAAACACATAACAGCTCTGCTTAATCTTTCCATCAATGTTACAAGGTGACTGTACGCGGAAAATAGTTTGTAAATAATTAGCTGCCGAAGTGGAAAAGGAACCTGCAAGCATAAATACAGCTGTCCATTCTTTTACAGTTACTCCTGTAGTTAATTTACCACAAGAAAGCGTAATTGTGTAACCTCCGCCTGCATTATCAATTGCCTCATGAACCTTCTTTAACGCGTCTTCTGATTTTTCTTCCTCATCACCATCTCCGGCAACATTAATAATTTCAAAGGCTCCACTACCAAACACAGGATGCTTCTTCATCAACTTACTTAAAGCTTTCGCTTCTTTAACACCTGGCACCATCCATAATGAATGTTTAAATAGCTGACGATATTTCTCATTTGCATATGGATAACAACTATCTTCATCTTCTTTTGATATCAAATTAAGGAAGCTCCATACATCACTTTCATGATAAAAATCTCCCTCATTTTTACCCAATGGCATTAAGTTAAGAAAGTCTCACATCACAGAAAATGTGGTGTG
>CAJMQE010000089.1 GCA_905215405.1 uncultured bacterium | reverse complement strand
GCAGGTAAAAAGCTTTGCTGTGATGAATTTTTGCTTACAGCGAAAATAATTCATACACAGGTTCGTATTGAAATCTGTTTATGCCGATGTTATAATGTTTGCTACGGTCAGATAGACTGGGTAGAATGAATCTGCCAGAAATACATGCAAAGGAAAGGGAAAGGCTGATGAGTGAAATCATACTTGCATCTGCTTCACCGAGGAGAAAAGAGCTTTTAGAACAGGTCGGAATCCAGTTCAAAGTCGTAAAAAGTTCGGTGGAAGAAGTAATAACTGAGACAGAGCCGGATAAAGTGGTAATGGAGTTATCCGGGCAAAAGGCAGAAGACGTGGCAGCAGGATTGAATGATCGTAAGGATCGTATTGTGATTGGTGCCGACACGATTGTATTTTGTCAGGGGAAAATTTTGGGAAAACCAAAGGATGAAAGCGATGCATTTGCCATGCTGGAGGGACTTGCTGGAAAAAGTCACAGTGTATTCACAGGGGTTACCCTTCTGATTGGAGATCGGATGATTTCTTTTGCAGAAGAAACAAAAGTAAATGTAAAAGACATGACACATGAGGAAATTCGTCGGTATATTGCAACAAAGGAACCGATGGATAAAGCGGGTTCATATGGGATTCAGGGTAGATTTGCTGCGTTTGTCAGTGGCATTGAGGGAGATTATAATAATGTCGTAGGTCTGCCGGTTTCAAGAATCTATACAGAACTTACAAAAAATGGAGTTGATATTTATGGAGAATAAATGTTATAAATATAAGGCATGTATATTTGATCTGGATGGAACAATTACAGATTCCGTTGGTGCAATCGCACATACTGCAAACCAGACACTAGAGCTTTTTGGTCTTGTAGCGCAGCCAGTAGAAGCATACAAGCAGTTTGCCGGAGATGGTCAGTATGAACTGATCAAACGTGCATTAACAGCGGCTGGAGATGAGAACTTAGCATGCTATGAAAAGGCAATGCCAAAGTATATTGAGCTTTTTCGGGATGGATGCACCTATGGTGTTACTGCATTTGACGGAATAAAAGAATTACTTGGTTATTTAAAAGAGAAAGGCTGCAAAATTGCAGTCCTGAGCAACAAACATCAGGTGAACACAACAAAAGTTGTGGAAACAGTATTTGGCAAAAATTATTTTGACGTGGTAATGGGACAATCCGATACCTGTGAAAAAAAGCCAAGTCCACAGGGAGCCTGGATGATAGCGGAAAAATTCGGTTTGAAACCGGAAGAGTGTCTGTATTTTGGCGATACTGATACGGATATGAAAACAGGCAAAAATGCAGGTATGGATACAGTCGGTGTTACCTGGGGATTCCGTTCAAGACAGGAACTTAAAGATAATGGTGCAAAGTACATAGTTGATGAACCAAAGGAGATAATGGGGATAGTATGATAAAGTTGATTGCAAGTGATCTTGATGGAACGTTATTATTAAATGGTGCGCAAAGCGTGGATATGTCCATGTTTGAAACGATACATGATCTTAACGAGCTGGGAATTATATTTGCTCCGGCCAGTGGAAGACAGTATCAAAGTCTGAGAATGTTATTCGGCCCAGTCAATAAGGAGTTACTTTATATTGCAGAAAATGGAGCTCTTGTTGTCTATAAAGGAGAGGTTCTCTGTAAGAATGCTATGGACAGAAAACTTGCATTAAAGATAATTGAAGATGTTTATCAAAGACCCAATTGTGAAGTACTGGTATCAGGTGAAAATGTTGCCTATATTAAACCGAAGTCTGTGGAATATCTTCACAGAATGACTAAAGTTGTAAAATATAAGACACAGATCGTTGAAAATTTTGATGATATTCAGGAAGACATTCTTAAAATATCCTGTTGTGATCTTTCTGGAATTTTAAACTCCAGTGATTATTTTACAGATAAATGGGGCAGTCAGACGGCTGTTGCCATATCTGGAAGTCAGTATCTGGATTTTACGGACCCTACAGTCAGTAAGGGAAGTGCAATGAAGGAAATCCAGAAAAAGTTAGGCATTACAATGGATGAATGCATGGCATTTGGAGATAATTACAATGATATTGAAATGCTTAAAAGCGTAACTTATTCCTACGCGATGGAAAAAGCTGTGGAGGATGTAAAGAAACATGCAAATTATGTCACATCACAGGTAGAAAAAACATTAAGAGAAAAATTTTTATAATTTAACGGAGGATTTATTTTCATGGATCAGTATTTAGAAGAATGTGCAAAAGTATTTTTAGAGGAACAGGGAAAATTATTTGATGAACCTGTTGCAAATAATATCAGTGAAGCGGAAGCTTTTCTGGAAGACTGCTTTGCCCAGATTTTTGATTCTTTGGAAGATGTTAGAGAATATATGGAAGAGATGGGAATGGATGTAGAAGGAATGTCCCTCGAAGAAGTGGAAGAATCTCTTGAAGTATTCAAGATTCCAGAAGGAAAATATTTCGTAGTAGAAGCATAATGAAAATAACAATTATTGGCGTTGGAAAAATAAAAGAAAAATATTTTACAATGGCGATTCAGGAATATACGAAACGGCTGAGCCGGTATTGTAAACTGGAAATTGTGGAGCTGGCAGATGAAAAGACACCAGACCATGCGAGTGAGACGGTAAATGAACAGATCAAAGCAAAGGAAGGAGACAGAATCCTTTCTGCAATTAAGGAAGATTCCTATGTAATAGCATTGGCAATCGAAGGCAAAATGCTGGATTCTGTTGAACTCTCTGAAAAGATCGACAAACTCGGTATTCAGGGCACCAGTCATATTACCTTTGTAATAGGTGGTTCACTTGGGCTGGATAAACGAGTGACAGACAGAGCGGATTATCTGTTGAGCTTTTCAAAGATGACATTTCCTCATCAGATGATGAGGATGGTTCTGCTCGAACAGATCTATCGAAGTTACCGGATCATGAATCATGAACCGTACCATAAGTAAATATGGTTTAAAGCCTTAGGCAGAAAGATATGTAGCCTAAGGCTTTTTTATGTAAAATACCTTACGATAAATATTGATTAATAATAGGATATAAAGTTAATTGAGTTTTAGAATGTATTTAATGATTTTAGGGAAAGTATATAATATCTTAAAAATAAAATATAGAAAATCTTAAAAGTAAAATATAGAAAATTTCAAAAGCAAAATATAGAAAATCTTAAAAACAACTATAAATGAGGTATATTTATGAATGAAATTATGGAGCAAGCGAAAGCAATAGAAGAAGAGTTAATCACTATTAGAAGGATGATTCATAGGAATCCTGAAGTAGGTGAATTTTTACCAAAAACTAAATTGTATGTAATGGAAAAGTTAAAAGAGTTTGGATATGACCCAAAAGAAATATGCGAAAGTGGTATAGTTGCGACAATTGAGGGAAATGAACACGGAAAAACAATTTTATTAAGAGCTGATATGGACGCACTACCGGTAAAAGAAGCTACAGAATGTGACTTTAAGTCCACGAATGGCTGTATGCATGCATGTGGTCATGATATGCACACGGCTATGCTTTTGGGTGCAGCTAAGTTATTAAAACAAAATCAGGATCAAATAAAAGGAACAGTGAAGCTCTTATTTCAACCAGATGAGGAGGGATTTACAGGGGCTAAAAAAATGATAAAATCTGGTGTCCTGAAAAATCCAGATGTAGATGCTGCTATGGCAATGCATGTTCACTCTGGCACACCTTCAAATGTTGTGTTATGTGGATTGGGAACCAGTATAGCTGGATGCAATAGATTTAGAATTGTTGTAAAAGGAACTGGAGCTCATGGTGCGATGCCAGAGTTAGGAGTGGATCCAATAAATATAGCAGCACATATATACTTGTCATTACAAGAGATAACGGCTAGAGAAATATCTGCTACGCAACCTGCCGTAGTAACCATAGGTAGATTTTCCGGAGGAGAAGCACCGAATATCATACCAGAGCAAGTTGTGATGGAAGGGACGATTAGAAGTCTGGATAAAGAAACTGGTGAATTTATATTTAATAGAATGAATGAAATAGTAGTATCTACTGCTAAGATGTTTCGGGGAAAAGCAGAATTAATAGAATTGTCATCAGTGCCTCCATTAAAGAATGATAATGATCTGGCAAAAGAAGTTACATCATATATCAAGGATTTGTTGGGTGAAAAGTCAGTAATTGTTTTTGAACAAGGAGGAATGGGATCAGAGGATTTTGCTTCTTATTCCTATGAAGTGCCAAGTGTCTATCTTATGCTAGGTGCTGGTACGAAACAGGAAAATTCTTTATACGGCGAAGCAATGCATAATCCAAAAGTTGTATTTAATGAAAATATATTGGTTACAGGCGCAGCTATGCACACATATTCAGCTATTATGTGGCTAAAAAATAATTGATCGAATATACAAAGAACAAAAAAGATATAAAAATTATTCGCTTTTTTATATGATTTATGCTACAATAACTGCTGACGCAGAAAATATAGGTACGAGGTATGAAGCTGTGAAACATAGAAGAAGAAATATGATGATTGTAACAGCAATCGTTGCAGTAATTGCATTGGTGCTGGTATATATGAAGTTTTTTAATGGAAGTTTTCTTTATCTGTCAACAGGTCTTGGAAGTCAGACTGTATTAAAGGTATCTGGTCAAAAGGCAACAAAGACAGAAATGGAAGTACTGTTTGCAGATGCAAGGAATCAGTATGAAGATTTGTTTGGTGAAGATGTGTGGAGTCAGACAGTCGATGGAGTGTCTTTTGAAGATTATGCAAAGAACCAGATCAAGTCAAAGCTGACAAGAGTTGCATGTATGAATGCAATGGCGGATAAGCGCGGAATTGTTCTTGGACGTGAAGATAAGGCAAATGCGACAAAAGCAGCTAAAGAATATTATGATGGACTGACACAGGAACAGATCAGTAAAATGGGTGTCACTGTTGACAGTCTGGAGCAGATGTTTCTGTCATTTGCAGTTGCACAGGAAGTTTATGATGATGTAACAAGTCAGAGTACAACAGAAATCAGTGCAGATCAGGCAAGGGTGATCAGTATCCAGTATATCTGTGCAGATACACAGGAGGCAATTGATCAGGCCAGAGAAAGACTGGATGCAGGAGAGCAGTTCTTTAATGTTGCAAGAGAATATAACGGTGATGATGGATATGAAGCGGAGTGTAAGCGAGGCGAAATGGAAGCATCGTTTGAGGAAGCAGCATTTAATCTGAAGTCTGCAGAAGTAAGCAAAACAATAAGTAGCAATGGAAAATTCTACATTATTAAATGTATCAGTGATAATGATAAGACCAAAACAGAAGCAAATAAAGCATCTATTCAGGAAACACAGAAGCTGAGTGCGTTCAATGAAATATTTGAACCATATGAAGCAGGTCTTTATGTAGAATTTAATAATGGACTCTGGAAGAAACACCATGTATCAGGGGCAACCCAGACATCTGTTAATTTTGAGGATATATTTAACAGTTATTTTCAATAAATAACAGGAACTGCCGTCTAGCATAGCTGGATCGGCAGTTTCTCTGTTAAACAGCAATTATTCGTGCTGTGCGGGAGACCGCATATTTTTTTGAACAGAAAGTGAACTGATGTTCAATACAGATAAAAGAAATTTATAATACGCAATCGACAGCGTGCGAATGGAGGATAAATATGGCTGAAAATAAGAAGTATGATGCAACCAGTATCTCGATTCTGGAAGGACTGGAAGCGGTAAGAAAAAGACCGGGAATGTATATCGGAAGTGTTTCAACAAAGGGATTGAATCATCTGATTTTTGAAATTGCAGATAATGCAGTTGATGAACATTTGGCTGGATACTGTACAGATATCAATGTGACTCTGAATGCCGATGGAACGGCGGAAATCAAGGATAATGGTCGTGGTATTCCAATTGGAATTCATCCAAAGGCAGGAATACCAGCAGTAGAAGTCGTGTTTACAATATTACATGCAGGTGGTAAGTTCGGTGATGGCGGCTACAAGATCTCTGGTGGTCTTCATGGTGTTGGTGCATCAGTTGTCAATGCGTTATCGGAATGGCTGGAAGTTGTTATTAAAGTGGATGGTGGAGTCTATAAGCAGCGTTATGAACGTGGTAAAGCGATTGCACCACTGGAACAGATCGGTACATGCAGAAAAAATGATACCGGTACAACAGTTACATTTTTACCGGATGGGGAAATTTTTGAGAAGACTCGCTTTAAGGCGGATGCAATTAAAAGCAGATTACATGAAACTGCATACTTAAATCCAGGACTTAAAATCAATTTTGAAGACAAAAGACCTGGAACGCAGGAAACGGAAACTTTTCATGAGGAAGACGGTATTCGTGCGTATGTCCGTGATCTGAATGTTGGAAAAGAAGCGGTTCATGATATTGTATATTTCAAGAAAAAGGTGGATGGAATCGAAGCAGAGATTGCATTCCAGTTCGTTAATGAATTTGAAGAAAATATTTATGGATTCTGTAATAATATTTATACACAGGAAGGCGGTACGCATATTACCGGCTTCAAAACGAAATTTACAATGGTAATTAACCAGTACGCCAGAGAACTTGGAATTTTGAAAGATAAGGATGCTAATTTTACCGGACTTGATGTCAGAAATGGTATGACGGCTATCGTTGCAATTAAACATCCGGAACCAAGGTTTGAAGGACAGACAAAGACGAAACTGGATAATCCGGATGCAGGTAAAGCAGTACAGGAAATTGCAGGAGAAGAACTGCAGTTATATTTTGATAAAAATCTGGATTCTCTGAAAAATGTTATCGCTTGTGCAGAAAAATCAGCTAAGATCAGACGAGCAGAAGAAAAGGCTAAGACAAATCTTTTAGTCAGACCTAAATTCAGTTGTGACAGCAACGGGAAACTGGCGAATTGTGAAAGCAGAAAAGCGGAAGAATGTGAAGTGTTTATTGTAGAAGGGGATTCTGCCGGTGGGTCAGCAAAGACTGCCCGTAACAGAAGAACACAGGCAATTCTTCCAATCAGAGGTAAGATTCTGAATGTAGAAAAAGCAAGTATTGACAAGGTTCTTGCCAATGCAGAAATTAAAACGATGATCACAGCTTTTGGCTGTGGCTTCCTGGAAGGCTATGGTAATGATTTCGATATCAGTAAGCTCAGATATAATAAAATTATATTGATGACGGATGCAGATGTGGATGGTGCTCATATTGATACACTCCTTCTTACATTTTTCTATCGATTTATGCCGGAACTCATCAATCAGGGACATGTCTATCTTGCAACACCACCACTTTATAAGGTAGTTCCTAAAAAAGGTGAGGGACATTATCTTTACGATGATCCTGCACTCGATAAATATAGAAAGACACATACAGCAGGAACATTTACACTGCAAAGATATAAAGGTCTGGGCGAAATGGATGCGGAGCAGCTTTGGGAAACAACTTTAAATCCTGAGACAAGAATTTTGAAACAGGTTGAGATCGAAGATGCAAGAATGGCAACAGAAGTAACAGCAATGCTGATGGGAAGCGAGGTCCCACCAAGAAAAGCATTTATCTACAGCCATGCAAGCGAAGCAGAAATTGATGCGTAAACAAAAGAACAGGTCATTTAGGAAAGGATAAATAAGAATATGGCAGAACAGATTATAAAGACAGAATATTCTGAACTGATGCAGAAATCATATATAGATTATTCCATGAGTGTCATTACAGCCAGAGCGCTGCCCGATGCAAGAGATGGATTGAAACCAGTACAGAGACGTGTGCTCTATGCAATGCAGCAGCTTGGACTTAATTATGATAAACCACATAGAAAATCAGCCCGTATCGTTGGGGATACCATGGGTAAATACCATCCACACGGGGACAGTTCTATCTATGAGACACTGGTCGTGTTGGAACAGGACTTTAAGAAGGGAATGGCCCTTGTTGATGGACACGGTAATTTTGGTTCTATTGAAGGTGATGGCGCAGCTGCAATGCGTTATACAGAAGCAAAGTTAAAGAAATTTACACAGGATGTCTATCTGGCAGATCTGGATAAAGATGTAGTTGATTTTATACCGAACTTTGATGAGACAGAAAAAGAACCTTCTGTGTTGCCAGTCAGGGTACCGAATCTTCTGATCAATGGTGCTGAAGGAATTGCCGTTGGTATGACAACAAATATTCCGACGCACAATCTTGGTGAAGTTGTGGATGCGGTTTGTGCTTATATGGATAATGAAGATATAACGACAGAAGAGCTGATGCAGTACGTACCAGGACCTGATTTTCCAACTGGAGGACTTGTGGTCAACAAACGTGATCTTGCAACTATTTATGAGTCAGGAACTGGTAAGATCAAACTTCGTGGTAAAGTCGTGTTCGAACAGGCAGCAAAAAAGTCAGAACGTGATAGACTTGTTATTACAGAGATTCCTTATACAATGATCGGTGCCAATATTGGAAAATTTATTTCGGACGTTGTTGACCTGATCGAATCCAAGAAAACAAGTGATATCGTAGATATTTCGAATGAATCATCAAAAGAAGGAATTCGTATAGTTCTCGAGTTAAAGAAAAATGCTGATGTAGAAAACTTAAAGAACATGCTGTATAAGAAAACAAAACTCGAAGATTCTTTTGGCGTAAATATGCTTGCAATTGTAGATGGAAGACCAGAGACACTTAGTCTGAAAAAGATTATCAAACATCACATTGATTTTCAGTATGAAATTGCAACAAGAAAATATAAGACTCTGCTGAAGAAAGAGCTGGATAATAAAGAAATTAAAGAAGGTTTGATCAAAGCGTGTGATATGATCGATCTGATCATTGAAATCCTGCGTGGAAGTAAGAATCTTAAGATGGCCAAGGCATGTTTGATCAATGGTACTGTAGATGAAATCAAATTCCGTTCTGAAAGTTCACGAAAAGAAGCTTCAGAATTACATTTCACAGAAAGACAGGCTACAGCGATTCTGGATTTACGTCTGTATCGTCTGATTGGACTTGAAATTCTTGCTTTACAGAAGGAATATGACGAAACACTCAAAAAGATCGAGAAATATGAAAAAATCCTGAATGACAGAAAAGAAATGGCCAGAGTCATAAAAAAGGATCTTCAGATGATCAAAAAAGAATATGCCCTTCCAAGAAGAACACAGATTATTGATGCAAAAGAAGCCGTTTATGAAGAAAAGAAGATTGAAGAACAGGAAGTTATGTTCATTATGGATCGTTTTGGATATGCTAAAACAATTGATATGTCTGCATATGAACGAAACAAAGAAGCAGTGCATAAAGAAAATAAATATATTTTCTCATGCATGAATACTGATAAAATCTATATTTTCACAGATAATGGAAATCTGCATCAGATCAAAGTGCTCGATATTCCGTTCACAAGATTCAGGGATAAGGGTACGCCAATTGATAATCTTGGAAATTATGACAGTAGTGGTGAAGGCATTATTTATCTGTGTGCAGCACAGAGTATTAAAGATAGCAAGTTATTATTTGTAACGAAGGCAGGTATGATGAAACTTGTGGATGCAAGTGAATTTGAGGCATCAAAGAGAACAATAGCCTCAACAAAGCTGCAGGAAAATGATATGATCGCAGGTATTTACCGAACAGATGCAACAGTGGAAACATTTGCAAAATTCTCGCTTGACGGTGAGGTGAAAGAGGAACAGACGATTGTCAGCAGTCAGGTCGTGATTGTGCAGACAGAGAATGGTGTGTTCTTAAAATTCCCGCTGACGGATATTCCGGAAAAGAAGAAGGGAGCTGTTGGTGTGCGTGGTATTAAGCTCGTAAAAGATGATGTCGTTGATGATATTTATCTGATCGGAGCGGATGATCATATCACAATTGACTACAAAGGAAGAACAGTGGACTTTCATAAAATGAAGATGGCACACAGAGATTCTAAAGGAACAAAACTGCGTGTTTAAATAAAAAAAGAACAAAGCTGTAGATGCTATGAAGGCATCTGCAGCTTTTTTTGTATTGGATTAAATCGCTGGAAATACCTTGTAGAGGCCATTTTTAAGGATAATTTAAGATACGTATGGTGTAATTGATAGCGGAGGTGAAACAAATGGATTCTGACGGCATGGAAATGACAGATTTATAATAATGAATCGGAATTTCACAACTTTTACTAAAACTTTACATAGTTTAGACACAATTTATATTTAGAATAGCACTTGAAAGCAATAAAGAAAAGGCTAAGGAGATGAGTAGATATGGCAATTGAAGTCTTTAACCGTTATGAGAAAAAATACATGGTAGATGAAGCGACATTTCATAAACTACTGGTCAGACTGGAAGATTATATGATTCTGGATGCGTACAATCAGGATCATGAATTTTATAATATCAGCAATATTTATTATGATACTCCGGATGACCGATTGATCAGAAATTCGATTGAGAAGCCGGTATACAAAGAGAAATTAAGGTTAAGAGCTTATGGAGTTCCGGATCTGGATGACAATGTGTTCGTTGAGATCAAGAAAAAGTACAAAGGAATTACAAATAAGAGAAGAACCTCGATGACATTAAGAGAAGCGTATGATTATCTGCACAAAGATATTAAACCGGATCTATTACAGGAATCAATAAATCAGCAGGTGTTCAGAGAAATTGATTACTTCAAGAACTTTTATGGACTTGTTCCAAAGACTCATATTACGTATGACAGAAGAGCGTATTTTGAGAAGAATGATGGTGATTTCCGACTTACCTTTGATACCAACATTAGATCCAGACGGGATCATTTGGGACTGGAACTTGGAAATGATGGAGAGCTACTTCTTGAAAATGGGATTTTCCTAATGGAAGTCAAAATATTAAATGCAGCACCGGTCTGGTTCACAAAATTAATGGCGGAAATGCAGATCATGCCAGCCAGTTTCTCAAAATATGGAACTGACTACAAAAAATTTGTAAAGCAAAGCTTGCAGCAGGAAAAATCCAGACAGGTCGGGTTCAATTGTACCGGATTTAAAAGAACAACGGCATATGCCTAATGCCTAATGTAACTAAAAACAGATAAAAGAAAAGAGAATGGAGACAAAATTATGTTTGAGACAATTTTTACAACAACAGACAACACAATTTCAATCAGTTCCACAATGATCGCATTGGTGGCGGCCGTAATCATCGGTGTCGTAATTGCAGCGGCGTATATGCTCGCTTCAAAAAAGAAAGGGTACAACAGAGAGTTTATCGTAGGCCTGGCTATGCTTCCGGTAATTGTATCAGTAGTAATTCTTTTAGTTGGCAGCAATGTTGCCCGTGCATTTTCAATGGCAGGTGCATTTGCGCTTGTTAGATTCAGAAGTGCTCCAGGTAGTGCAAAAGATATTGCAATCGTATTCTTCAGTATGGCAGCAGGACTTGCCTGTGGACTTGGATTCGTTTCATTTGCAGTCGTTTTTGTTATTGTTGTGCTTGTTGTATTGCTTGCACTTACATTTACAGGCTTTGGAGAAAGAAGATCAGCAGCAAAACAGTTGAAGATCACAATTCCAGAAAACCTGAATTATGCAGATGCATTCAAGGAAATTTTTGATGCATTTACAGAAGATAGTGAACTTAGAAATGTAAAAACAACCAATATGGGTACTTTATTCGAACTGACTTATTATGTACAGGTAAAAAATAATGCAGATGAAAAGAAATTTATTGATGCAATTCGTTGCAGAAATGGTAATTTAAATATTTCACTTGGTATTCTGCCAGATCAGACATCATCAATGTTAAATTAGCAGTTGTGTTAGAATGAAGTATTTTAAAGATATCGATTAAGATATGAAAGATAGAAAACAAATATAAATTGCGATTGTAAATATATAAAGAACAAGAAATTTCAACAGGCTTTGAAGTGGAAAACAGCAACAGAAACCAATTTTGAATTGTATGACAAATTATTAAATAGTATAAAAATGTGATGCAATTATAAAAGAAAAAAGGAGGCTGCCCAGGCGAGGGGGCCTTCTTTTTTTCTATAAATCCCTCTCTTTTTCTACAAAATAACCACAAATAAAAATTGTACATGATTTGAATGTGGATTATGTTACTTGTTACTATAGCTTTTTTTGGAAAAAGTGGTTATAATAAAGCTAAGAAAAAGCGGACATGGGGATTCGTAATAATAAAATAAGGGCTTTTCCAGATTCAGTTGCACGGTTCCATAAAACAAATCTATGTTGTATGTGAAGAAATGGAAATATTGTGACAAGGTCATAAAAATTATGAAAATAAGCAAATTCTACTTGTATTATTTGATAATTTATATTAGAATATAGAGAAGCATAAGAAGGACGTGAGAAATATGGTAGATAATAATACACAATTTTTTAAAACACAGCCAGATAAAACAATATCAGTAGAGGGCATTTTAGAGCAGGTATACTTAGCATTAAAGGAAAAAGGATACAATCCTGTTAATCAGATTGTTGGATACATTATGTCAGGCGATCCAACGTACATTACAAGTCATAATAATGCAAGAAGTCTTATTATGAAAGTCGAACGCGATGAGTTAGTAGAAGAAGTTATTAAATATTTTATTGAAGGTAAAGGTCTCTAAGAATGAGAATATTAGGTTTAGATTATGGCACCAAAACAGTTGGTGTAGCAATATCAGATCCCCTGGGCTTTACTGCCCAGGGTCTTGAAACGATTACAAGAAAAGAAGAGAACAAGCTAAGACAGACATTAGCAAGAATTGAAGCAATTATCGACGAATATAAAGTGGAAGAAATCGTTCTTGGATACCCAAAGAATTTAAATAATACAATTGGTGACAGAGCACAGGCTACTCTTGAATTTAAAGAAAAGCTCGAAAGACGTACAGGCCTCCCTGTAATTATGTGGGATGAAAGACTGACTACGGTAGCAGCCAATCAGGTGCTCATGGAGAGCAAGGTTAGAAGAGAGAACAGAAAGCAGGTTATCGATAAGATAGCTGCTGTATTTATATTACAGGGATATTTGGACAGGCTGGCAATGGAAAAGAATCAGTAATTTTCCCTAGTAACAGAAAGAGGAATTTATGGAAAAGATTATATTTCAGACTGATGAAAATGAGTCTGTTGAGTTTTTTGTACTTGAAGAAACTAGAATTAATGGAATTAACTATCTGTTAGTAACAGATGTTGATATAGAAGAAGATGAAGATAGTGAATCAGAAGCATACGTTTTAAAGGATACTTCTGAGCCAGAAGATTCAGAAGCCATCTATGAAATGGTAGAATCTGATGATGAATTAGAATATGTTTCAAAAATATTTGCAGAACTTATGGAAGATGTAGATATTGAGATGTAGACATAGATAGAATTTTTATAAAAGAAGCAATTTCTGCGTTTATGTACATTTTGTATCTGAATTGTAGGACGATGGAAAAAGATCAGTGCAGATTAACTGAATGCAATCAAATCGCTGGATTTATAAAGATCGAAAAAACAAAAAAGAAAGAAAGAAAGGAAAAATGCGCCCAAAATTGGCGCACCGGTATTAATTTGAAAAAATTGAATAATGGATCTGTTAAAATCATACCGCTTGGTGGATTGGAACAGATTGGAATGAATATGACTGCCATCGAAAGTGAGGACAGTATTATTGTGGTAGACTGCGGTCTCGCATTCCCTGATGATGAAATGTTGGGTATCGATCTTGTAATCCCTGATATTTCCTATTTGAAAGAAAACGCTGACAAGGTAAAAGGTTTTGTGATCACTCATGGTCATGAAGATCATATCGGAGCGATTCCTTATGTTGAAAAAGAAATGAATGTACCTATTTATGCTACAAAGCTTACAATGGGACTCATTGAATCTAAATTAAAAGAACATAGCTTATTACGTGAAGTAAAACGTAAAGTTGTAAAATATGGACAGTCAATCAATCTTGGCTGTTTCAGAATTGAATTTATCAGAACAAATCATAGTATTGGAGATGCAGCTGCACTTGCAAT
This sequence comes from uncultured bacterium, assembly GCA_905215405.1. Classification (GTDB taxonomy): domain Bacteria; phylum Bacillota; class Clostridia; order Lachnospirales; family Lachnospiraceae; genus CAJMQE01. Next base: position 1,367 of record CAJMQE010000089.1, on the reverse strand, counting down.
CTTCACACCTGCTGGAACCATCGTCCACACAGGTGACTTTAAAGTCGATTATACACCAGTGTTTGGTGATCCTATTGATTTACAGAGATTCGGTGAACTTGGTAAAAAAGGTGTACTTGCATTAATGTGCGATAGTACAAATGCACTCAGACCTGGATTTACAATGTCTGAAAGAACAGTGGGCAGAACATTTGATAATATTTTCAATGAAAATAAAAGTAATCGTTTGATCATTGCAACATTTGCATCTAATGTTGACCGTGTTCAGCAGATCATCAATTGTGCAAGTAAATACAATCGTAAGGTATGTATTGAAGGACGAAGCATGGTTAATGTCATCAATGTTGCCAATGACCTTGGCTATCTTGATATTCCAGATGGCATTTTAATTGAAACAGAGCAGATGAAAAATTATACCAACGAACAGATCGTGCTGATCACAACAGGTAGTCAGGGTGAAACAATGGCTGCTCTGTCAAGAATGGCAGCATCTCTTCATAGAAAAGTATCTATTCATCCTGGAGATACAGTTGTATTTAGTTCTACACCTATTCCAGGTAATGAAAAATCAGTATCGAAGGTTATTAATGAACTCGGTATGAAAGGTGCTAAGGTTATATTCCAGGATACTCATGTTTCTGGACATGCTTGTGCAGAAGAAATTAAACTGATCTATTCTTTGGTAAAACCAAAGTTCTCTATTCCTGTTCATGGTGAATACAGACATCTGATGGCTCAGGCTGAAATTGTAGAAGGTCTTGGTATCAGCAAGGATAATATTAATATCATTCATTCAGGTGATGTTCTCGAACTGACTCAGGAAAAAGCTGAAGTAGTTGGTAAGGTTCAGACTGGAGCAGTCCTGGTTGATGGTCTCGGAGTCGGTGATGTTGGTAATATCGTATTACGTGACAGACAGAATCTTGCAGAAAACGGTATTATTATTGTTGTACTTACACTTGAAAAGTTCAGTAATCAGCTTTTGGCTGGTCCTGATATTGTTTCAAGAGGTTTTGTATATGTAAGAGAAGCAGAAAAACTGATGGACGAAGCTAGAAATGTTGTTGAAAATTCAGTATCACATTGTCTTGACAAAAACATTACTGACTGGAGTAAGATCAAAGGCATTATTAAAGATGATCTGAGTGAATTCCTCTGGAAGAAGATGAAGAGAAATCCAGTGATCCTTCCAATTATTATGGAAGTATAATTTCCAAAACAGTAGATCAATCAAAGAAAAATATTGATAAAGTATATAGGGGATACACACTAGTATAAAAGCTGGTGTGTATCTTTTTATTGTATATACAATAAAAGGGGCTGTCGCACTAAAATAAAAATTAGTGGGCAGCTCCTGTTTTCAGTAA
>CAJMQE010000088.1 GCA_905215405.1 uncultured bacterium | reverse complement strand
TTTTTCATTCAAGAGTTCTCCGACCGGAGAACTTTCCTATAAAGTAAAAAAGCAGCCACACCAGGGTGGCCGCTCTTATGCACAACTAATTCACGATTCCATTTCTCTCTTTTCACTCAGGGTTCCATTGGATCCTTTATGATTGGATTTAAAATGATTTCTTCTTTTACATCTGCAAGAAGCATTTGTATCAGCCATTCTCTATGTATAATATGGCAATTGATTGCCATCCTGCAAATTATAGTATCATTAACCAAATACTGTCAAGAATTTTTCCCTTTCCTTTTTCCTGCTTTACAACAGATCATTTTCCGATGCTGCCTTATAATAAGTAATTAAAGGAATAAAACTCTGGGCAAAATTCTTAGTTCCACCACCGGCTCCAATCACTGCATCACCAAATATCTGCTTTTTCCCAACTATTTTCCCTGCTGATTTATTGATCGCCTTTGCAAATGTTCTCTTTCCAGGTACCAGATACCGTGCATCTTTAGTCAATTCGTATGCAATGCTCAGAGATTCCAGTAACAATGCATTATTTCCCAGACGATTCAGGCTTGGCAGTTCCTTATAGTAGAACAATCCATTTGGCAGCATACAATTGTCAAGCAGATCATCTACCGCTCTTAAAATCATATTCTTAATGTCTTCTCTTGGGAAAACACGATAATATCTCATCAGACTGCCCACTGCAACCGATATCATAAATCCAACCCTAATCGTTGTATTATCTGTATACGGAGCCAGCCAATTTCCATACTCTTCTTCCCAAGCCTTAAAATTATCTATGATCCATTCCGCTTTCTGCAGCCATTTTTCATCATGTGTTTCCACGTATAATGCTGTCAGTGTACGCAGTGCCCATCCGGTCTCTCTTGCATTTGCCTCACCCGTGTGTGCGAACATTGGTGTTTCAAGCAGACGCAGTACATTCTCGCCAATTCCAATTGCAGTCTCATACCCTCTCTCATCTCCTGAGAAATGATAATAATCAAAAAGTCCTTCTACCCATTCATGCGAACATACCATTATCCCATTTTTGCAGTGTCCATTGGTATGTTCCCACTGTCCACCGATTCGAAGCGGATCGTTGCTATAATGGCACACATCCACATCCATCCAGTGGCTTGCTGTAACCAATACATAATCCAGAAATCTTCTGACTCCGGTTCTCATATAAAGCAATGCGCAGGAATGTGGAAAATCATATTCATTATTGCTCCACACCTGTTCTCCATTTCCACGTCCCTGATCTGTATACCCTGAATCTGGAGTATCTCCCCAGTTGAGCATACCGTAACATCTAGAATGTCCATCACACTTTTCGATCAATGCATTTTCCACATCATCATCGATTTTTTCCGGGAAAACATCCATAGAGACTTTTGCCTCCTTAAATACTTCCGGCAACACATACGGTCTGTCCGGCATCTGGTAAATCAGACTACGGTTATCGATCTCCTTGATCGACTCTGCTGCCTCATGAAAATGCAGCATGAATCTCTGCTCTCTGGCCATTCCGCTCTGCATCACGACTTTTTCAACATTTTCAGGAACGAGCATAACTGCGATTCCATCTATGTCAGCCTTCACTGCTTTTGGATAGTTCTGTTGTGCCTGCCAGATCGTTGCACAGACACCGCCACTTTCATCCGTACGGTCTGCAAAAAATGTGCCATAGAGAACTTCCGCAAAATGTTCATTTGCCTCTTTGATCAGATAGTGCGCATCAACGACCTTATCTACTGTTTCCCCATGACTTCCTATATAGAAGTCAGTCTTATAGTTAGAGCTGGCCGCTATGGTCCTCACTGTACTGACTGGTGTCTTCTCTTCGATCTCTTCCAGTTCCGCAATCCCCCTTGTATGAAAAAGTGTTCCACGGTTATTGCTGTTATCCAACATTCCATCTCCACAACCTGTAGAATCAGTATCTGAATCAAAATGCATATCTCTGAGTGAAAGATTCATATCCTTTTGCTGGTCCGCTTTTAATGTGAACACAAGAGATGCCACATGTAGTGGGTCCTCTGTCGTGTTGATGATGCGATAGGAAATATCGACCCAAGGCTTCTGTGCGTACGCTGTCAGTCTCAGTTCAAAATCTATCTTTTTGCTTCCGATATTGCTGCCTTTTGCTGATAAGATCGTGGAAACTGGTCCATTTTCTATCACTTTCCACTCACCGATTTCCATCTGATAGCTTTCACCGTCTCCATCCTTTAAGACAGGTCCATCGAACTGTTCTGCCGTATAAATTTTATCATTTACCTTTAATATTTCAAAAATATTCTGACTATGATTTCTCACTGCAAAAGAGAGTGCCCCTGTATCCACACTGATTCCTTCTTCGGTTTCAAGAAGTCTCATTTGCGTTGCCGGACTTTTCTTTTTTCCATGCAGATCACATGACAGAACTGCTTTTGCATTTCCTGGCAGATCTGCAAGGAATCTGACAAACAGATATCTGACCGAACCATCCTCATACCTGGATGTTACTTTTGTTTGAAATGGTACCGGCTGTCCATTTTGAAGGATCACTACTTCAGATGGATCCTGTAATTCCCCTTTTTTACACGGAATAGCTGTAAATACAGGCTCACTGATTCTTGAATAACGGTATAATTTGTCAAAATAAAGATTGATCATAAAGATTTCCCTCCTGCTGCATTCTTTTCATCCTACTACTATAAAATTTCTATATCATTTATCTGTTTACAAGTATAGCATTTTATCTGTATCCAGCTACAGAATACCCTCCTATTCCCTCTGATAATACATGTTTCTTGTGTTACCTTTTCATACAACTGAAAATCTTTTTTCTGTCCTTTTTTTAACTGTTATTTTTTGTCATATTTCGATAAATTCAGACACAATAAATGATCCCAAGCAGCAAAAATCGTGGCAAAGCCTTACAAACACTGGCTTCGTGCAAAAACACAATATATAGTTTTTTGTTTTGTTCTTTTTTCTATATTTTGTAGACAAGGGTCGTTTTAGATGATATAATCACATCTGCATTAACACAATTTTTGATTAAAAAATATTTTAGAAAAAATTTAATTTTATAAGAACCATTGGGAAAGGAATACAACCAAAATGAAAGTAATCAAACGCAACGGCCGCGAAGTAGAATATGACCGCGACAAAATCATTTTAGCGATCCAGAAAGCAAACAAAGAAGTAGCCCAGAATGAAAAAGTATCTGATGACGAGATCTCATCCATTCTGACATCCATCGAAAACCAGCAGCATGACGCAATGCAGGTAGAAGAAATTCAGGATATGATCGAACAGCATTTAATGGAAAAAGACAAGTTCGTTCTTGCAAAAACATATATTGTTTACCGTTATACAAGAGAGCTCGTTCGAAAAGCAAACACAACAGACGATTCTATTATGAGTCTGATTCAGAACAGCAACAAAGCTGTTGCTGAAGAAAATTCCAACAAAAATGCAACAATTGCTTCCACACAGCGTGATCTTATCGCTGGTGAAGTATCCCGAGATCTGACCAAGAGAATCCTGCTTCCAGAAAAGATCTCCAACGCTCATGATGAAGGAATTCTTCATTTCCATGATTCTGATTACTTTATACAGTCTATCTTTAACTGCTGTCTCGTGAACATCGGTGATATGCTTGATAATGGTACAGTCATGAACGGAAAACTGATTGAATCTCCAAAGAGCTTCCAGGTAGCCTGTACCGTTGTGACTCAGATCATCGCTGCGGTGGCAAGCAGTCAGTATGGTGGACAATCCGTTGACGTCCGTCACCTTGGAAAATATTTAAGAAAGAGCCGCCTGAAATATCAGAAACACTATACTTCAAAATACGGCGATACCATCGCACCAGAACTGATTGAACAATTCATTAACGACAGACTCTATGATGAATTAAAATCAGGTGTTCAGACTATTCAGTACCAGATCAATACACTGATGACAACAAATGGACAGTCTCCATTTGTAACTCTTTTCCTGAATCTGGATAAAGATGATGAATATATTGAAGAAAATGCCATGATCATCGAAGAAATCCTTCGTCAGCGTCTGCAGGGCATCAAAAATGAAAAAGGTGTTTACATTACACCTGCTTTCCCTAAGCTCATTTATGTTCTTGATGAGCACAACTGCCTGACCGGTGGTAAATATGATTATCTTACTGACCTTGCAGTCAGATGTTCTGCAAAAAGAATGTATCCTGATTACATTTCAGCAAAGAAAATGCGCGAAAATTATGAAGGAAATGTCTTCAGTTGCATGGGATGCCGAAGCTTCTTAAGTCCATGGAAAGATGAAAATGGAAATTATAAATGGGATGGCCGTTTCAACCAGGGCGTCGTTTCTATCAACCTTCCACAGATCGGTATTCTGGCTCATGGTGATGAAGATACATTCTGGAAGCTGCTCGACGAAAGACTTGAACTCTGCTATGAAGCACTGATGTGCAGACATAATGCACTCAAGGGCACACTTTCCGATGTCAGCCCAATTCACTGGCAATATGGTGCTATTGCACGACTGAAAAAAGGCGAAAAGATCGATCCACTTCTCGAAAATGGATACTCAACACTTTCCCTTGGATACATCGGCCTCTATGAAACAACGAAGCTCATGAAAGGTGTCAGCCATACAGATCCAGCTGGTACAGACTTTGCACTTCGTGTAATGAATCGCTTAAACGCAGCTACTGAAAACTGGAAGAAAGAAACTGGACTTGGATTCGGTCTCTATGGTACACCTGCAGAAAGTCTGTGTTACCGTTTTGCCGAAATTGATAAGAAACGTTTTGGATCAATTGAAGATGTCACTGACAAAGGCTACTACACGAATTCCTATCATGTTGATGTCCGTGAAAAGATCGATGCCTTCAGCAAATTCTCATTTGAAAGCCAGTTCCAGCCAATCTCATCCGGTGGTGCAATTTCATATGTTGAAGTACCTAATATGAAGAATAATCTGGATGCACTCAGAGAGGTTGTAAAATTTATTTACGACAATATTCAGTATGCAGAATTCAACACAAAATCTGACTACTGTCAGGAATGTGGTTTTGACGGCGAGATCATTCTCAACGGAGAACTCGAATGGGAATGCCCACAATGTCATAACAAAGACCGTAACAAGATGAATGTTACAAGACGTACCTGCGGATACCTTGGTGAAAACTTCTGGAACGTAGGAAAAACAAAAGAAATTAACTCAAGAGTAGTTCATTTATAATCTGCAGCATCGTGATCTGTCCTTTGAAACAGGTCACAAACACTACACTTTGTAAGCTTGAATTTTTATTATGAAACGTTTAAAATTAGAGTGTTCTGGTCTCTGCCCTACTCTGGCAGACGGCCAGTACACTTATTTTTATGAAAAGCGCATGGATAGCGCAGAAATGGGGAAATTATGAATTATGCAGATATAAAAAGATGTGATGTGGCAAATGGACCTGGCGTTCGGGCTTCTGTTTTTGTCAGTGGCTGTACCCACCACTGTAAGAACTGCTTTAACCAGGTAACATGGGACTTTAACTATGGCCAGCCTTTTACCGACAAAGAAATCGATCTGGTACTCTCTTATCTTGCACCATCGTATATTTCCGGACTTACCGTACTCGGTGGCGAACCATTTGAACACAGTAATCAGCAGGGTCTGATTCCATTGTTAAAAAAAGTACGCGAGACCTATCCGGAAAAGACTATCTGGTGCTTTAGCGGGTATGATTTTGAAAAAGATATCATGGGTCGCATGTATAAAGAATGGACCGAAACGAAAGAAATGCTCTCTTACATTGATATCCTTGTTGATGGAGAATTTGTAGAAGAACTGAAAAACTTATCCCTGCGTTTCCGTGGATCTTCAAATCAGCGTATTATCATGGTTCCGGAATCCATACGTGAAAACAAAGTTGTACTGTGGGACGATACGATCAAATAATCTGTTCCATCCAGCACACAGACAATCTAGCTTCATCTAGCAATTTACTAAACTTAAAATCGAAAGGAATCCTTTTATGAAACAACTTGTAAATATAAAAAAATTGAATCCAAAAGCAATCATCCCTACTTATGGCACTGCATTTTCAGCAGGTGCTGACCTCTATGCATGTCTGGATGCTCCTGTTAGCATCGAGCCTGGCTGTACTGAATTTATAAAGACAGGACTTGCAATGGAAGTACCTGTTGGCTATGCCGGTCTTGTATATGCACGTAGTGGTCTGTCCTGCAAACAGGGACTTGCACCTGCAAATAAAGTAGGTGTGATCGATTCCGATTACAGAGGGGAGCTCATGGTCGCTCTTCACAATCACTCCCAGGAAACACGCACTGTTGAACCAGGAGATCGCATTGCACAGCTCGTAATAACACCATATCTTACTGCTCAATTCGAAGAAGTTGATGAACTGGTAGATACACAGAGAGGTGCTGGCGGATTTGGTTCAACTGGAACTAAGTAAATATCCTTTCCGCAATCATCATAAAAGCAGAAGGCAGCTTCTAAGTTGTTCGCGTCATCCAAGGAACTGCCAATAAAAAATCCCGTAGAAATATTTGATTATCTCTACGGGATTTTTCTATCTATTATTCAGTTGCTTTACGTTTTTTATAAACGATCCAATTTATAAATTATTCTCTCCACAAGATCAGACTCTGATCCGAATAACTTACTCGTAAATTGCATTATCCATAACTACATCAACAGCCTTCTGAATCAGCATATTCTTTACAATCAGATCTTTGCCGAACTTTTCTACAAAGGTATCTACATTTGTATACCCCTGTGTGCTTGCAAAGTTAGAAAGTTCACCTTTGTAGTAGTATTCATCTACAGACAGCTTTTCCTTATCAATGATCTGCTGAAGTGCAAGATCCTGAACTACTGATTTCTTTGCATAATCTTCCAGAGAAAGACCAAAACGATCCATACAGTAATCGTCAACTGACATACCATAATTCAGTGAGTAGAAGCTCATTGATTTATTCAGAGATTCGATTTTACTGTTCAGAACATCCTCAGGATATCCTGACACTTCAGTAATATCATTCAGCTTGGACATAACTACTTCTTTTTTCTTATCGTTGATCTTTTCATCGATTTCATCCTGCATATCTGCCTGAAGACCAGCTTTATATTCGGCAACTGTTGCATAACCGAAATTTTCCTGTGCATAAGCATCTGTAATCTGAGGTGCTACTGGAGCCTCTACTGTAAGAACATTGATATCAAATACAATTCTCTTACCTGCATATTCCTCTTCAGAAAATGTTGTTGGAATAGTAAGTGTCACTACCTTTGTGTCTCCTGCTTTTAATCCATAAAGCTGATCTACAAATCCATCGATTGTAAATGTATCCTTACCAAGTACAAGACTGTAGCTCTCACTGCAGAATCCATCAATTGTCTGTCCGCCAACTTTACCTGTAAAGCTTACTGTGATCTGATCTTCTTCCTGTGCAGCACGATCAGTTGTCTCATATGTAGTAACTGTATCCAGATCGTTCTGTACTCTTGTGTTAACCATATCATCAATAATTGCCTGTTCATCGACCGATACTGTAATTCCTTTGTAGTCGCCAACACTAACGTAGTCATCAGCATTACAGTCAAAGCTTACTTTCAGCTTTCTGTTACATCCTGTAAGTGTTGTCATGGCCAATACAAGTGTAAAAGCAACACATGCTTTCTTCATTAAACCCTTTTTCATAAAACAAACCTACCTTTTTTCAATGCTTGGTACTAATCCCTATAGCAGAAAAAAATACCTACCTTACATTTATAACACATTTTCACGAATATTGACAGTAAAAATGTCGTTTTTTCATAATTTTCACAAATAAATCACACTTTATAAGAACAATTCTTCTACTGTCATATTTTTTGTCTGCTGTTTGGATAACTTGTCCTAAAATCAAAATACCCTCGTATAAAACGAGGGTTATCCTGACATGACTCACGTCATTTTATATTTAACTGAAATTCTAAGTATTGATTTACCTACAATTAAGCTGCGATTTTAGCTTTTGCTAATTCAGCTAATTTTGCAAATCCTTCTGCATCGTTGATTGCCATTTCTGATAATACTTTTCTGTTTAAGTCAACCTGAGCTAACTTTAAACCGTACATGAATTTGCTGTATGAAAGACCATTCATTCTTGCTGCAGCATTGATTCTTGCGATCCATAACTGTCTGAACTGTCTCTTTCTTTCTTTTCTACCAGCGTATGAAGATGTTAAAGCTCTCATAACTGACTGTTTAGCTACTCTATACTGTTTAGATCTGGCACCTTTGTAACCTTTAGCCATTTTTAATACTCTATTGTGTTTCTTCTTTGCGTTTAATCCGCCTTTAATTCTTGCCATGTTACTAATTCCTCCTTTTCAATTCTTATCTATTAAAGATATGGTAATACTTTTTTCATTGTCTTAAGATTTGTTGCATCTGTCATAGCTGCGTGTCTAAGATTTCTCTTTCTCTTAGTTGTCTTCTTTGTTAAGATATGGCTTTTGAAAGCTTTGCTTCTCTTTAATTCACCTGTTGCAGTCTTTTTAAAACGCTTTGCAGCTGCTCTTTTTGTCTTTACTTTTGGCATAATAGTTCCTCCTTAATAAATCTTTTAAATATTAATCAACAATTTATTTTAACGTTTTTCAGTTAAAAACATCATCATACTTCTACCTTCAAGCTTAGGTGCCTTGTCGACTACTGCGACATCACTAAGTCTTTCAGCGAACTCTGTAAGGATATGTTTGCTGCTCTGCATATGAGCCATTTCACGACCTCTGAAACGCAAAGTAACTTTAACTTTATTACCTTTTTCGATAAATTTCTTAGCGGCATTAACCTTAGTATTAAGGTCATTCTCTTCGATATTTGGTGATAAACGCACTTCTTTCACTTCAATGGTTTTCTGTTTCTTCTTTGCCTCTTTTTCTTTTCGAGCAAGTTCATATCTGTATTTTCCGTAGTCTATCAGTTTACAAACAGGCGGTTTGGCTGATGGTGCAACCTTGACCAAGTCAACATTTGCTTCTTTTGCAAGCTGCATAGCTTCTTTCGGTGGCATAACACCTAACTGTTCACCATTTTCTCCAATAACACGAACTTCTTTATCCCTTATCTGTTCGTTAATCATTAATTCACTAATAGTAGTGCACCTCCAAATTTAATTGAAATAATAAAAAAGTGGATAGTCAGACCATCCACAATTTAAGTTCAGAATATATATATCATCATCTTTATGATTCATTCTTCTCAAATATAAACCCGAGTCGCCAATGCGCTAAGGTGAGAGTGGATACTCTGCTTTATTTCACAACTATTACATCATAATACTTATTTACTTTTTTGTCAACATAATTTTTGAAATAAAAAGAGAGATGTTTTTTCTCGCTTCATAACTTTCCAAAAGCCTTTCCCCCGTACATTGCCACTTGCCTTGATTTGCATTGAAAAACAACTTTTTTAATGCTATGATTTATATAATATTTACCTATTTATAATGGAGGTCTTAGCATGAACAAATTTATTATTTCAACAGATACCACTAGTGATCTGCCAGAAAATTTTATAAAAGAGAACGATATTGATATTCATCCACTGTATTATACATTCGGTGAAAACACCTATGGCGGTGCAAATACACTGCCAGAAAAAGAGTTCTATGCCAAAATGCGTGGTGGCGAGCTGCCTGTAACGAATGCGACCAACCCAGAAGTGTCAGAAGAATACTTCACCAAAAGAGTTCAGGCTGGATACGACGTCTTACATATAGCATTTTCATCAGCACTGAGCAGCACCTACAACAATACCTGTCTGGCAGCCCGCGAAGTTATGGAAAAATATCCGGACAGAAAGATTATTGTTATCGACTCTCTGAGTGCATCCATGGGCGAAGGTCTTATGGTCTACCATGCTCTCAAGCAACAGAAACTCGGACATTCTATCGATGAGGTTGCCGCATATCTACAGGCACATATCGAGAACTTCTGTCATTATTTCACCGTAGATGATCTGTTCCATCTTTACCGTGGTGGCCGAGTTTCAAGAACTGCTGCCATTCTTGGTACACTTGCCAGCGTAAAACCAATGTTGCACGTTGACTCCGAAGGGAAACTGATTCCATTAAATAAAGTTCGTGGGCGAAAGAAGTCATTGATTGCGTTAGTTGATTCCATGGAGAAACTGATGGGTTCCTACCGCGAAGAAAATGATATCGTATTTATCAGTCACGGTGACTGCCTTGAAGATGCACAGTTCGTAGCAAAGCTTATTAAAGAGAGAATGGGAATCGATGCCTGGATCAATTATGTATGTCCTACCATCGGCGCTCACTCCGGTCCCGGCACTCTTGCCCTCTTCTTTTTAGGTGAGCGAAGAAAACTGTAATCACACTTTTATCATGGACCTTGTCCAGTATTTTGTTTTACCAGAGTATTCTAAATAAAGACCAGACAACTTCTATGCTGTCTGGTCTTTTAATCGGTTATTATTTGCTTCTAATTTGTATTATATTCAAATATTTTTATATTTCAAACGTACTATAATATAAGTATTTTAGGTGTTTTTAATTCGTGTTTTAATTCGTGTTTTAATTCGTGTTTTATTCTTACCATTATTTGTTTCTAAAACGCCTAAGTCGACTTATTATTTTCTTGATGTCAGATGAATTGCAAATCCGTTAATTTCCTGATCCAGATAAATCAGACGAATTGTCTTTCCATCTTCCTCGTAGCGAGCAGAGTCATAATTTAGGCCGTATCCTTTTTCTTTCAGATATGCCATCGCCTTTTCCATATCTGGAGTATAGAAAGCAAGATGTCCCAATGTACCTCTTCCGCCCTCTTTCATTAATTCCATTTTATCATCCGCTACAAAGTATGAGAGTGGAATTTCTCTTGTATCATCAAATCCCAGAATATCCTGACAGAATTTGAGAAATTCTTTTGCCTCTTCTTTTGTTTTTCCATTTACACCAACATGTGCGAACTGAAATAATACTTTATCCATTATTTTTCCTCTTTTCTTAACTTTTAGTTTCTGTTTATCTACGCTCTTTATTTACTGGTTGCCCATTTCCATGAAAGCATCTACTTTTGCACGTACAATTATCACTGTTACCGGCTTGTAGACTTCCGGTTAGTCTATACGCTAGCGATTTGTCAGCCATCTGTTTATCTATGGCTTAATATGCATATGATTGTTTCCATGCCTCTATGATACTACTTTTTAATACTACTTTTTGATGCCATTGTTTCTATAGCACTGTTCCTATACGATTGTTTTCATATCATTTGTTGTATACGATTGTTTCCATAGCATTTCTTGTATACGATTGTTTCCATAGCATTTCTTGTACGCTATTGCTATTGTTTGTATACAAATGTTTGTACGCTATTGTTTGTATGCTATCAGTTTGTTTCATTATAGCACACTGCACTGCAATTCTTAAAGTCTGATTTCATTTCGTGGACTACATTTTTCTGCCCTGTCAAATCATCTATTATTTCTGCTTATAAAAATTGATCAGACTTCCAGCAAGGAGGACCTGTTTTTCTGCTTCCGTTACATCGTTTAAAGCAAGGCTCTTCTTTCGATGGCTGCCATCCGGACTGATCACAATAGCATCGATCTGTTTTTTTCCATCGGCAACAGCCTGACGAATGTGAGGCAGATAGAGAAATTCATCTGGCGCCAGATCTGTTTCCTCTTCCGCTAAAGTGAAGGGAAGTATGCCCCAGTTCACGCAATTACTACGATATCTTTTTGTTGCATATTCAATGCAAATATTGGCAAGTCCGCCAAGCACTTTCTGACAACTTGCCGCATATTCTCTAGCGGAACCATCTCCAGGTCTTTTGGCATAAAGTACTGAGCCAATCCCTGTCGTCTGCATCAGTTCACTAGCCGGTGCATTGATTCCAACTGTAGATAATATCTGATAGATTGTTTCAACTTTTTTAACATCGCCACTTACACGTGCCTTTTCGAACTCCTGAATTTCCTTAGCTTTTCCCACATATTCCGGGTCTTTTCGAATCAGCGTAAATTCAGAGATCTTATATGGATTCGAGCGGTAAGATGCTGTTTCCCCCGATGGAATCAATTCATCAGTTGTCGTCACTTCATCCCGGATCACACTGACTACTTTTAAAAGTAGATTTTCGGTCAGAGTGCTCATTTCCGGCCAGTCTTTAATAGCTGGACCATAGAGCATCGCAGTCTCCGGTCTTGCTTTACCAAATCCATTATAGACAATATTATCATAAATTTTCTCATTAAAATGATACTCTGGAACATGAAATTCAGTCACAATATCTTCTGCCGAAGTCAGAAATCCACCTGAAAATGCTGTCGCTGCAATTGATTTGGAATCCATCAATGCAACAGAGGCTATCTGGCCATTTGCAGGATTACTACCCTCTCTGTTCGGAAAGTTCCTTGTGCTGTGGCGAATACAGAAATCATTATTTCCCGGTGCATCAGAAGCGCCAAAGCAAGGTCCACAAAATGCAGTTTTTACACGTACTCCATATTCCATCAGATCATTGATAACACCTGTTTTATTCAATTCTGTCATCACCGACTGAGATGCAGGATAAATGTTAAACGCAAAAGTTCCCAGTCCATGTTCCATCTTTCCTGCAATCTGATCGACCGCACAGATATTTTCAAAAGATCCCGCAGCACAACCTGCAATAGATGCCTGATCCACTTTGATTTTTCCGTTGAAAATTTTATCCTTCAAATTCAGATGTATTTCTTTATTATTTTCAAAAACTCGTTTTGCTTCTTCCTCAACCATGCCAAGATATTTTAATGGTTCTGCAATAACATCTTTTAGAGGATATGCATTGCTTGGATGAAATGGCAGAGCGATCATCGGCACAACCGTATCCAGATCAATTTCTACAACGCCATCATATAATGCAAGTGCTCCCTGTTGTATCTTTTTATAATCTCCAGGACGATGATGTATCGTAAAATATTCCTGCGTTTTTTCATCCGTCGCCCAAACCGAAGAAAGACATGCAGATTCTGTTGTCATGGTATCAATTCCATTTCTAAAGTCCATCGAAAGGTTCGATACACCTGGTCCAATAAATTCCAGTACCTTATTTTTGACAAAATTATTCTTAAAAACTGCTCCAATCAGTGTCAAGGCTACATCCATCGGTCCCACCCAAGGCTTAGGACTTCCTTTCAGCACCACTGCGATCACCTCTGGATACTGTATTTCATAATATTTTCCAAGCATTGCTTTTGCTAATTCCGGTCCACCTTCCCCGATGGAAAGTGAGCCCTGTGTGCCATATCTCGTATGTGAATCGGATACAATCGACATTTCTCCCGATTTTACAATCATTTCTCTCATATACTGATGAATAACAGCTTCATGTGGCGGTACAAAGATTCCACCATATTTTTTGCATGCAGATTCTGCATATTTATGAACATCCGTATTCATCGTTCCGCCAACTGCACACAGACAATTATGGCAGTTCGTAAATACACATGGAATCGGAAATTCTTTGAGCCCACTTGCGATGGCCGTCTGTAAAATTCCTACATATGTATTATCATAGACACCCATCGAGTCAAAACTGATCTGCAAATTTTTCATATTCGCTGCATGATTGTGCGCCTTTAAAATTCCGTAAGTTATCGTATTCTGATAAGCATTTTCGCTTTCCACCTCTGGTGTTCCTGAAATAATCTCTTCATTGTTTCTGATATAATGTTTTCCTTCGTATAATCGAATCATCTTTATCATCCTTTCTCAATTTTAATCCATTTGAGTCGTATCAAATGTTGTCACGAATCAAAGTAATTTTGCATTCCCTTGTTTGGCGGTATTTTTTTGATTCAGTGTGAAGAACGTTTAATCTATAAGCGTTTTAATCCCGCACATAGACCCAGCCATCCATAATTCTTCTGGCTGTTCTCGTAACACCGCCCTTCCGTACTTTTTCTCCATCCATTTTCATATCCACTTGTGTTACGCCGCTGGAATGTCCGATTCTGATTATTTCCTGTTCTGCACTACACTGACAGATATCGTTCACAATCGTCCCCGCAATCTTTGCCGCAGCACCTGTTCCTACCGCAACCGTCATCGGATATGCTTTATGCAATGCACCTACTGAAACGGCCCTACAGCAAATATCCATTGTATCTGCTTTCACTACATCTCCATCCATGTTGCTGTAATCCTGAGGTTCAGATATTATAGATACTTTTGGTGCAGACGTTGACTGTGTACATGCATCTTCCCATTTATCTACAAAACCGCATGCAACAGAAGCCATACCACGGATTCTTTCAATATGATCCATCACTTCTTTATTCTGATTCAGTTCCGTAAGTTCTGTTCCACGTATTCCAAGGTCTTTCGCCTGTATAAACACCATCGGATTCGAGCAATCAAGTACTGTCACTTCGGCTTTTCCATAGCCAGGAACATCAAAAATATCTCTTTTGTTTCCAGTCGGAAACAGCTTTCCAGTCTTTGATCCAGCAGGATCTTCAAAATACATATCAATTCTTGATCCCGTTCCAGGTACCCCTTTTATAACTTCATTTCCATGTACCATCGCTTTCCCATCTTTGACTCGAACATGTTCTTCTATCACTTTTCCTGTATTGGTATTTAAAACTCTAACTACCGTAACTGGTTCCACTGCCTCAACAAGCCCTTCATCTATTGCAAATGGTCCAACCGCCGAAGATATATTTCCACAATTTGCACTACCATCCACTCTCGGAATAATGATATCCACCTGTTTAAATGTATAATTCACATCAATATCATCTCGATCTGATGGAGAAACTATTGCAATTTTACTTGTCGAAGATACTGTACCTCCCATCCCGTCAATCTGCTTGACATCTGGAGTTCCCATCACTTTCAGAAAAATCTCATCCCATGTTTCTTTGTTCTCTGGCAGATCTTTTTCATGAAAGAAAACCGCCTTACTCGTTCCACCTCTCATATAAACGCATGGATACTTTGTCATATACATCTGTTTTTCCTCCTTATCGCACTCATGCTTACGTCTTATCCTGCGCCTAGTATAATCTATCCATATCTATTCGTAAAATGGAATGTTTTCATCATCATCCATGCCATTATGGAATTGATCATATCTTATTGCGACAAAAAAAAGGCAGTATAGGAATGTACCGATAAAGCCCTGCTTTACCGATCTTCCCTTACTACCTGTTTGTTGTGAATTGTTATTTTCTGTTTAATTCTATTTAAATCTACTTTATCCTGTTTACTATTCTGTAATTAATCCATTTTACTTACTCAAACTTCGCACATAGATTTTGACTATGCACCTTGAAAATTCAATATCTG
>CAJMQE010000087.1 GCA_905215405.1 uncultured bacterium | reverse complement strand
TAGGTATTGAATTTTCAAGGTGCATAGCTAATATCTATGTGCGAAGTTTGAGTTAGTTAATTAAAATGGAATATTCCCTTACCAGATAAGGTTATATATAAATGAAGTGGATCAATGAAATAAAAGGATTGAACAAAGAGAGGAAGATAAATCATGGCAGATGCAATTAAAGTATCTCAATCGGATGTTGAGCAGCAGGCAGGCAATATTCAGGGAGCTGGCTGGTATTTTAAAGAAGACTCCCTGTGTCCAAATGATAATAAATCGACAATTACAGCAAATGCAGCCGGGCAGAAAGCATATGCTGAGTCACAAACGGTAACAGCAACATTTGGTGAGGCGATGGAACGGGAAGTATCCAATATTAGAGGGATTGGCGCCAAATTCCAGGAATATGATGATATGATGAAAACATTATGGGAAAGCGGGCAGCGGTTCCCAACAATAGAGGCAGCTGATTAGAGGCTGAACGTTTGGAGGAAATGAAACATGCAGAATGAATCGGGTAAGAGGGAATTATCCGCAAAACAGGAAGAATTAAATGAGCGAATATATGACTTACATCAGAAAAGAGATGAACTGGAGTGTCAGGCAAATCTTATTTTGCAGAACGAAAGAAAGGAATTTGAACAGCTCGAGCACTCTTATCGAAAGATGGAAGAGATGAAAGAAAGTTGTAGTTCCTACGATCGTGACATTTTATGGCTGGTGGAAGAAAAGCAACGTTTGGTAAGAAATTTACGACTGAGAAAAGAAGAATTTGAAACACAGCTTCGCGATGAAACACAGAAACAGAGTGAACAGATAGAGCAGGAGTTAAGTACAGTGAAGAAGGAAATGAGAGAGATGGAGAATAAAGACCAGCAGTATGAGGATAGAAAGGGAGGAGAATGCGATGAATGAGAATTCATATCTGAATCCGACAACCCTGACACAACAGTGTGAAACTGCAATTAGCAAGCTGAACAGAGATAATAATGCAATTCACGTAGTGGAGGGAAGTCTTTCTGATTTTGTGGGAGACAGTGAAATAAAAAGCGAAGCATTTGATGCATTAAAGGTGCAGATCACCGATTATAAAACGGTTCTCCAGGCAATGAGATCGTCAAATGATGCGGATATTGCAGATTTTAATACATTAAAAGGCAAGGTAGGCGATGAAGTCCTAGATGGAAGTACCATTCTTTCCCAGAAAAAGAGTGCAGCAGATGCAAAAGAATCTGATGAGAACTCAGCACAGGAGTATGATGGAAAAGCAGACGATACTATTTTCCCATGGATGAATCTCTATTATTCTTATAAAGCATCCGATTATCGTAATATGGCAGAAATCGATCAGAATCTGTATGACAAATGGAAGGCAAAAGAAGAAAAATATGATCAGATAGAAAGTGAAACAAGTGGTCTGTTCGCCAGCAGTACGGATACAAGAGCAGTTGCAAAATCTGCACTTGCAAGTATAACAGGTGCATTTAAGGATGGCAGCTATTCACCGGATATGAATGCAGATTGGCGAAAAGCATTGGAAAAATGCTATTTTGACAGAATTGTTAAGGTAGGCGAGGATGGTTCGGTAAGCCCGAACTGGCCAGAAGTAGAAAAAATTATGCAAAAAGATGCAGATGATATTACAGACGAAGAATATCGTACGCTCGCATTTTTATATCTAAATGTAAATAATGATGACATGGCAAAATTTATCGGTTGTTGTATGCATAAAGAAGATGTCGATGTACCATGGTATAATGAGTTGTTCGGCCCTTCTGCAGGACAGGCGAGTGAAGATTATTCAAAGTGGACAGTCGATAAAGATAAAGTCAATAAGTTGATGAGTCAGATCTCGAATACATCTGATCAGACATTATTATTAATTCAGAATATTGATAGCAACAAATATCCGGATGCTTATAAATTATTAAAAAAGCAGAGAAATCAGATTATCCAGAGACAGACGCTTCTTAATGTGGTACAGGAAACTGGAGAATTCCATGGAGATTATAAAGCAGGTGCACCATCTATTTCCATTGAGTCCGGGGCTGATGATTCTTTAGTGCTGAATTTTAAGGAATACAAAAATATTGGAAGTTCTGCATCACCGACATTTAGTAATTTAGGAAAGTCTACTATCAATGTTTCAGCTACCAGCAATGGTGTAAATAGTATGTCTACAGCAATTGAAAGTTCAGAGGCTGATTTTTATGGACATTTTGGAGATGTCAATGAATTAAAAGAAACGGCCACATTTACATATGGACAGGTAAAAGATGAATTGATCGACAAGGGATCGGATAAACTTGCATCTTATGTGGTAGAAAAGACAGAGAGGGAAGCACTGGGAAAAGCAGTTGGCTATATTCCACTGGCAGGTGATGTGATCGGTTTTGGTGTTGATCTTGCACAAAAGGAACAGGAAGCAAAAGAGAATAATACGTTTATTAAAGGACAGTTCGATTCTCTGAAAGCTGCAAATGTATACAGTGATTTCGACTGTAGTACCAGCTTCGTAAAATATGATACATCGAAAAAGAAGAAGTTATCTGTGTATGCATATGATGGAGAAGATACTGGTGAAATTGTTGATAGAGTCAATAAGAAGCTCAATTCCGATTTTAATGTTCAGGATGTTGTCAATAATCCCAATGATGTTTATAAAAAGAAAGAAGAGATCTTCTCAGCAGATCACGACAATGAGGATCTATATGATGACGCCGTAAGAGGCAATTAAAGTTATGGAGGAAAAAGTAGTGAAACGAAAGTATATGATTGGAACATTTATTGTCGTACTCCTGATAATTGTGGCAGGAGTAGGCTTAAAATATTCAAATGATCAGAAAAAAGAAAAGGACAGACTGGCAGAAAGTCCTTATTTTACGGAATTTAAACTGAGCAGTGCAGAACTCAATGATTGTATGGATGGCTTTTATGTCAATACAGATCCATCCCTTCATACGGACTGGCTATCAGAACTGGATCAGGCAAAGTGGCCGGACTATAGTGATTTTAAGATAGAGGCGTCAGACAATACCGAAAAAGTAATTGCGGTGTTGAATCATGACTTGTTTGAAGAAAAATCTGAGTATGATCAAAATGGCATTCAGCGGGCAGAAGAACTTGGCTTTACATCAGAGAATCAACTGACGGTGGATTGGGTCATGTCCCATCCGAAGGAAGCGGTGTCTATTTTAAATGGAATGTCATCCAATGGAGACCTGTATAAGAGAAAACCAAGTGAGATCGCGGATCGATATAACGCCCTTATGGCAGAAAGTAAATGAAACTAAAACTAAAATAGCAATGTATTCAGGTGGATACTTATTAAAAAAACAATACAGAAATCAACCACAGAAATCAACCGTTCAAATCAACCGAACGGTTGATTTCTTTTTTTGCTTATTTTTATAGAATAATAGCAGTTCAGGAAACAAGGATTTCCAGTTAAGAATAAAGGAAAGCAGCGTTATAAAAAGCGCATACAGGAAAGGAAGTAAGTAAAATGGTAGCAGGTAGTAATCATGCAGTACAGATGCAGGAGTCAGAAAATAAAATGAAAGGGAAAATGGATCAGAATAGTGTAATTGACAAGGAAGCAGTTTTACGTGTCGACTCTCTTTGCAAGTCATATGGAGACAGACAGGTGGTACATGATCTGTCATTTCAGATTCATAAGGGTGAAATCCTTTGTCTGCTGGGTCCAAATGGTGCAGGCAAAAGTACAACTATGAATATTCTTTGTGGTCTGCTTGGCTATGAAAATGGTACGATTACCTGGCACGGACAAAAAGTCGAAAAATGTCTGAATCAGTTTAAGCAGAAGCTGGGAGTCGTTCCACAGGATCTGGCACTTTATGAAGATCTGAGTGCGGAGCAGAATGTACGATTCTTTGCATCACTTTATGGACTATCAAAGAATCTGTTAGATAGCCGTGTAAAAGAAGCGTTGGAATTTGCCGGGCTTTGGGATAGAAAAGATGATAAAGCAGTCACATTTTCAGGGGGAATGAAGCGTCGACTCAATATCGCCTGTGCAATTGCACACAAACCGGAACTTTTAATCATGGATGAACCGACAGTCGGTATTGATCCACAGTCAAGAAATCACATTTTGAGTTCTATCAGAAAATTACAGGGAAGCGGAATGACGATTTTATATACCACTCATTACATGGAAGAAGTTGAGGAAATCTCCGATCGAATTCTGATTATGGATGCAGGAAATATCATTGCGGAGGGAACAAAAGAAAGTCTGAAGGAAGAAATATTTGATGAACGTCAATTCATCCTGGAAGTAGAAGATGCAGGGCATGCAAAAATTGATCAGTTCTATCAGATAGATGGTATTCGAAAGGTAAATCGCGAGGAAAATACAATTCAGATCTCATCGCTCAAGAACATTGAAAATCTGGATCAGATCATTACAATGACGCTGGCACAGAAATTAAAGATCGTCAATCTCTTCTGCCGTATGGCAACACTGGAAAATGTATTTTTGAAACTGACAGGCAAGAGCCTGAGAGATTAGAGGAAAGGAATGGAGGAAAATATGCAGAGTATGGACGCACAATTACAAAATAGTCATATAAATAAAAATAGGGCAGACCAGCGGTCAAAGAGGCAGGATATCGATGCAGACAGTAAAAGTATGAACCTGGAAAATCTTTGCCGAATCACAAAAGGAGATCTGGTGAATTTGTTAAAAAATCCGATGTGGATCTTTTTTGCTACAGGATTTCCGCTGTTAATGACCATTATTCTAGGATATCTGACAGGAGATTCTTATGGAAAAACAGTTACCTCCTATGATTATTATGGAATTACAGGAATGATCTATGCAGTACTGAATAGTGGAATGATCTCAGCAAATGCATTTATGGAAGAACGAATCAAAAAACCGAATATGAGAATCATCTATGCACCGGGTTCTGTCAGAAATCTCTATCTGTCAAAGATTATTTCTTCCTTTTTATTTGTATATGGATTCCATGTTGTCGATCTAATATTTCTACAACTGGTTTTTCATGTCACAATTGGAAATATAGGTCTGTTCCTTCTGATTCTTGCAGTACTGGAACTTTGGACGGTAACACTTGGAATCATGTTATGCTGTCTGATTAAAACAGAGTCTGTAACCAATCAGATTCAGAGCATTATTGTCAATCTGCTGGCTGTTCTTGGCGGAGTCATTTTCTCATTGGACGGATTTGGAAAGGCAGGCAGGATCATTAGTATGTGTTCCCCTGTAAAATGGATTGTGAAAGCATTTTTTGAAATGTCATTTGATAACGATCTGAGTCTGTATACACCGGTTGTAGCTGGCATGCTACTGTGCATACTTGTTATGGTTGTAATCTGTGATAGAACATTTCGTAAGGAGGATTGTATATGTTAAGCATCATAAAAAATGACTGGGCGCGCCTGATGGAAGAAAAAGGACATTTGGCAGTTTCTCTTGGACTTACAATTTTTGCAGTAATTCTGGCAGTATTACTGACCAACAAACTGGAACCGAAATTAAATCTTGCCGTTGTCGGCAATACACAG
Organism: uncultured bacterium; assembly: GCA_905215405.1. Lineage (GTDB taxonomy): Bacteria > Bacillota > Clostridia > Lachnospirales > Lachnospiraceae > CAJMQE01. The sequence continues at coordinate 9,874 of CAJMQE010000087.1, read as the reverse complement.
GCATTTCCAGAAAGTAGTGCGGTAACAGTAACTTATAAAGAACAGGCACCGGCAAAATCGCAGCTTGTTCAGGGACAGTATGATGCAGTCATCACAATACAGGACGATGGCAGTTATCAAATTGATACGATTAAATCTGATGAATTCAAAAATAAGCTGGAAGCAATTCTTATGGGAGACCAGAATGCACAGATGGAAAGTCAGGCATCGCAAAGACAGATTGGTACGAATATTTGTGGATATATGCTGATGTTCCTTTTAATGCAGGGGATTCTTTATATGAGAGCATTTGCAGAAGATAAAGAAAAACATCAGATCGAAAGAGTCGTATGTGCGCCGGTACCATTTAGAAAATATCTCGCCGGCCATGTGATATTTTCCTGGATGTTGATATTTATTCCGACGATTCTGATGATTGCAGTTCTGGATCTTGTGGGGATTTCAATCGGTTTTGCACTTTGGCAGTATGCCATCCTCATTGCACTAATTTCGTTATTATCGACTTGTTTTGCAGTCTGTATCAATGCATTTTTCTGTGTCGCAGATACAGCCAATATGCTTGGCTCGACGATAATCGTACTGACGTCGATTCTCGCGGGTTCCTTCTATGACTGCGGAACAAAAGGCAGTATGATGAACCGATTTCTGTATATTCTGCCACAAAAGAATTTGATGAATTTCTTCAACGCATGGGAGAAACATTTGTTAAATCCGAATAAACTCCTTGGAATATTTTATGTTATAATACTTTCAGTTGTATTATTATGGATCGGTGTGGCAAAGACAAGAAGAGACTATATCTATCATAAATAAGCAGAAAGATAGGTCTTTTTGGAAGAAGAACCACATGCATGGAGGAATGTATGAACATAGAAAAAATGCCAGTATTGTCAGTAAAATATAAGATCCCTTCCCCGAGAAATCATTATATTATCCGGAAGGGACTGCTGGAGCGGCTGAATCAAATGAAGCAGATGGCGGTGACCATTGTGAAAGCAGGAGCGGGTAGTGGAAAGACTACCCTTCTTTCTGTGTATATCAGGGAACAGAATCCTGCACATGTAAAGTGGATCACAATGGATCAAAGCATGAATCAGATGTATCTGTTCTGGAAATACATTATTGAGGGAATGGAGGAAGAACTGACAGGAAAAAATAACAGCTTGAAGAATTGTTTTGATGGAGCGATGCAGCGGGAAATTCTGTATCAGAGCATTTTCTTTTCTGCAAGGTTGTTAAGATATCCAATCTATCGAGGAAAAAATCAGGCATTGGCCAGACAGTTTCTGATATCTTATGAACAGGCAGATGATATCATGAAAAATATGAATACAGAAATCGTCTATATTGGAATTCTCTATGAGCAGGGCAATCAGAAACAGGCGGAGAGCAGAATTACACAATTGGTAGCAGAGGCAAGAAAAAACGGGAACAAATTAAAAATTGTGGAAGGCGCGCTGATGCAGGCACGTTTCTTGTATGAAAGAAAAGCAGATACTGTCAGGGTCTGTAATCTGGTCAAGGAAGCGGCAGACTATGCCACGCTCGAGCGGATCCGTGCGCCGTACTGGTTCGAAAAAGCATTTGTTAAGGAAATCATGGAAACAAAACGGACGCAGCTGGAAAATGTTCTGTCTGAAAAGCAGCTTGCATTTATGGAAGAGATCGTTTACCAGGAGGATTATAAAAATGGTGCAAAAGCAGGAGATGACAGCACAAAGGCAGATTGTGATCTGACGGGCAGAGAGTTGGAGGTACTGCAGGAAATCGCAAAAGGTAAGACCAATAAAGAGATTGCAGAATATCTGTGTATATCACTGGCAACAGTCAAGACACATCTGATTAATATATACGGAAAACTGGGTGTCAACAATCGAATGGCAGCAGCAAATAAAGTGAAAAATATATTGAATGACAATTAGTCATTGACAAATATTCAATCAAGGACTATAGTTTAAGAAAAGAAGCAGAAAGAGGGGATTGGTTGATGAGAATTTCGAAACCGCCTGAAGAACGAAAGCAGGAGATGATCGATACAGCAATGAAGCTGTTTGCAAAAAAGGGCTATGAGGCGACGACCATGACGGATATTGCAAAAGAGATGAATGTTGTATCGGGACTGTGTTACCGCTATTTCAAATCTAAGGAAGCACTGTACCATGAGGCATTGCAACGATATGCGGCTGCTTGTGCACAACCAATGATTGCAATTATGAACAGGGAGTATGATTCACTAGAGGAATATATTGAGCAGATGCGCGCTCAGTTCTTTGCTATGCAAGGGCGGGAAAAGTATCATGATTTCTTTCATGAAAAAGGCAATGAGATTTTTCACAGTCAGCTGGAATATGTTATGATCAGCATGATGGTGGAGCCTATGACATCCCTTTTAAAGCAGATGAATGCAAAGAATCTACTGCATATCGAAGATTGTAGAAATACTGCGAAGTTCATGCTTTATGGACAGATGCCAATTATCAATGATGAATCAATATCAGCAGAGGAAAGAATTCGAATTATATCCCGATATCTGAACAAAATTTTATTCTAAAAAGACAGAATGCAGAGTCTGTAAATGAAAAACAGACTTTGCAATTATTTTGATTTTTGAGTGAATAAGTGTCAATGACAGCAATTCAATGAATATAATAAGTGGAACGAGTCAGCGAAAGTAATGTGAAAACAAACAATTAAACAAAAATTAAACAAAAAAACTAAAAAAAAATTAAAATTAAAATGGAGGATTGGAAAAATGAGTGAATCTAACGAAAATGATTATGTGAACAGATCAAGAGAGTATTTTGATACAATTGCGTCGGAGTATGACGATAGTCACGATGGAAAGTTCGTCAAATGCATGTATAAAGAAATTCTTATGCGAGTAAAAAAGATTGGAGTAGAAAATGTGCTGGATTTGGGTTGTGGAAATGGAAATGTCAGTGGAATAATCGCAGAAGAGACAGAGGCACATGTAACTGGACTTGACCTGAGCCAACAAATGATCGAGCAGGCGAAAAAAAGAGTTGGTGCGAAAGCGCAATTTATTGTTGGAAATGCTGAAAAATTGCCATTTGCGGATCATACATTTGATATGATCATTTGCAATGCATCGTTTCATCATTATCCACACCCAGTAACAGTCGTCAAAGAAATGAAACGGGTGCTGAAGCAGAATGGAACACTGATTCTTGGAGATCCAACAGTGCCGGTAAAATTGTTTCTGAAGTTAATGAACTGGATCCTTTCTTTTTCTGATAATGGAGATTTTCATATTTACGGGAAAAAAGAAATTGTAGCACTGCTTCGTTCACAGGGCTTGCAAGTATCAGACTGGAAAATGATTGGTGCAGAGAGATTTATCTTAAATGCAAGAAATGTGTGAGGTGAAAAAAATGACAATATTATATTTTACAGCTACAGGGAATAGTTATGTAATGGCAAAGAGAATGAATGGAAAAATGGTATCGATCCCGCAGGCAATAAGACAGAAGAAATATGAATTTCAGGATGATGCACTTGGATTTGTTTTTCCAGTATTTGGGCTTTGTGTTCCGCCTCTGATTTTAGATTTTATTAAGAATGCACACTTTCAGTGCAAATATTTCTTAGCAGTTCTAACTTATGGCTTTTATGCGGGAGCTGCGTGTGAACAGCTTAAGAAAGCTGGAAAAATGCAGGGCATACAGTTCTCATATATCAATTCAATTAAGATGGTTGAAAATTATATTCCGGGATTTTCTATGAAAAAAGAAGTGAATAAACATACCGGCCCGCAGGTTGAAGACAGAATGAATCAGATTGCGAAAGAGATTCAGGACGGTAAAATATTTGTAAAAAAAAATAGTCTGGCAGCAAAATTTCTGACATCTTGCCATCTAAGAAAATATGCTTATCCACTGGGAAAAGGGTTTTCCGAACAGTATCAGAGCAATGGAAAATGTTGCAGCTGTGGGGTCTGTGAAAAAGTTTGTCCAATGGGAAATATTCAGCTTACTGATGGTAAACCGGTATTTGGAACACAGTGTATGAGCTGTCTTGCCTGCATTCAGAATTGTCCTGCAGGGGCAATTCATCTGAAGAGTGAAAAAGATGGTGTGAGATATCGGAACCCACAGGTGTCACTAGATGAAATCATACAGGCAAATCATCAGAATGAGGATATTCACATAAGTTAAGATCAGCAGGTAAAAGTGACCTGGGCATAAAGCAGTGGAGCCGTGCATAGAATTTATTGTTGCACGTCCACTGTTTTTTAATAGAACATCGATGATATCTGAGCAAACGTTAGCAGGATCGGAAATGTATGAGCAGACTGTTAAGTGATTTTAAGTCAGGTGGAGAAAACAGAAGTAAAGTAATAGGTACAAAGGACTAGAAATAACTGGTAAAAACAGGTAGATAAGTGAAAATAAAGTATGTTATAATATTAACAATCTTTATTATGTTAATTACACAGGACGCTATATGTTACATGAAATAGGTAAAAGGGGAAATTTACCAATGTAATGACAATAGTAATGATGGGAGCAAAGCAGTAAATAATTTAATAGGAGGTACTGATTAGAATGAAGTGGGTTTATTTATTCAGGGAAGGCAACGCAGATATGCGTGCACTCCTTGGTGGAAAAGGTGCTAATCTGGCAGAAATGACAAATCTGGGGTTGCCAATTCCACAGGGATTTACAGTAACAACGGAAGCGTGCACCGCGTATTACACAGATGGTAAAAATATTTCAGAGGAGATTCAGGCACAGATCTATCAGGCATTAGAAACACTGGAACAGCAGCAGGGAAAGAAATTTGGAAACAATGAAGATCCGCTTCTGGTCTCGGTTCGTTCAGGTGCAAGAGCATCGATGCCGGGAATGATGGACACAATTCTGAATCTTGGATTAAATGATGTTGCAGTTGAGGGATTTGCAAAGAAGACAGGAAATCCAAGATTTGCCTATGATTCTTATAGAAGATTTATTCAGATGTTTTCAGATGTCGTCATGGAGATGAGCAAGACATTTTTTGAAGGAATTCTGGATGAAATCAAAGCAAAAAAAGGCGCAAAATATGATACAGATCTGACAGCAGAGGATTTAAAAGAGGTCATTGTCAGATATAAAGCTGTATATAGAGAAAAAATGGGAGAAGAATTTCCACAGGATCCAAAAGTACAGCTGATGGAAGCTGTTAAGGCAGTGTTCCGTTCCTGGGACAACCCCCGTGCCATTGTATACAGAAGAATGAATGATATTCCGGGTGACTGGGGAACCGCAGTCAATGTGCAGGCCATGGTATTTGGTAACATGGGAGATACAAGCGGCACCGGTGTTGCATTTACAAGAAATCCATCAACTGGGGAGAAAGGAATCTTTGGCGAATATCTGATCAATGCGCAGGGTGAAGATGTAGTCGCTGGAATTCGTACACCACAGCCGATTACCAGACTGGAACAGGATCTGCCTGAGTGCTTCAAAGAATTCATGCAGATCGCAAAGAAACTGGAAGATCATTACAGAGATATGCAGGATATGGAGTTCACAATTCAGGAAGGAAAATTATATTTCCTGCAGACAAGAAATGGAAAAAGAACAGCTCCAGCTGCTATAAAAATTGCATGTGATCTTGTTGATGAAGGAAAGATCACTCCGCAGGAAGCTGTTATGAGAATAGAGGCAAAATCGCTTGATCAGCTGCTTCATCCAACATTTGATCCAGCAGCTTTAAAGAGTGGAAAGGTCATTGGCAGCGCACTTCCAGCGTCACCTGGAGCAGCAGCCGGAAAAGTATATTTTACAGCTGAAGATGCGAAAAAGGCAGGACAGTCAGGAGAAAGAGTTGTTCTTGTCAGACTTGAAACATCACCAGAAGATATTGAGGGCATGCATGCATCCCAGGGAATTCTGACAGTACGTGGTGGAATGACTTCTCATGCAGCAGTTGTAGCCAGAGGAATGGGAACAGCCTGCATTTCCGGGTGTGGTGCCATTAAGATCGATGAAGATGCGAAAGTATTTACACTTGGTGGAGAAACAATTCATGAAGGGGATTACATATCACTGGATGGCTCGACCGGTAATATTTATCTTGGGGATATTAAGACCGTTGCAGCAACAGTTAGTGGAGATTTTGGCAGAATCATGGATTGGGCAGACAGCTTTAGAAAACTGGATGTCAGAACCAACGCAGATACACCGAAAGATACCATCAATGCAGTAAGACTTGGCGCACAGGGCGTTGGTCTCTGCCGTACAGAGCATATGTTCTTTGAAGAAGACAGAATTCCAAAGATCAGAAAAATGATTCTATCTAAGACCGTAGAGGAAAGAGAAGCTGCATTAAATGAACTGTTGGAATTCCAGAAAGGTGACTTTAAAGCGATGTATGAGGCACTCGAGGGCAGACCAATGACAGTTCGTTATCTTGATCCACCTCTTCATGAATTTGTTCCAACGAAGGAAGAGGATATTGAGGATCTTGCAAAAGAAATGCATTTAACGGTAGAGGAAGTCAAGGCAACCTGTGATGCACTTCATGAATTTAATCCAATGATGGGACATCGTGGATGCCGTCTAGCCGTCACCTATCCAGAAATTGCGAAGATGCAGACCAGAGCCGTTATGGAAGCTGCAATTGAAGTGAAAGAAGAAAAAGGATATGATATTGTACCCGAAATTATGATTCCACTGGTCGGGGAAGTCAAAGAACTGAAATTTGTTAAAGATATTGTAGTTGAGACTGCTGAAAAAGTAAAAGAAGAGAAGCATTCGGATATGACTTATCATATTGGAACCATGATCGAAATCCCAAGAGCTGCTCTGCTTGCGGACGAAATTGCAAAAGAAGCAGAGTTTTTCTCTTTCGGAACAAATGATCTGACACAGATGACATTTGGATTTTCACGAGATGATGCAGGAAAATTCTTAGATTCTTATTATAAGAGCAAAATCTATGAGTCAGATCCATTTGCGCGTTTGGATCAGAATGGTGTTGGTCAGCTTGTCAAAATGGCAGCCGTAAAAGGGCGTCAGACACGACCAGATATCAAGCTCGGTATCTGCGGTGAGCATGGTGGAGATCCATCCTCCATTGAATTCTGCCATAAAGTTGGCTTAAATTATGTCAGCTGTTCGCCATTTAGAGTTCCAATCGCACGGCTGGCAGCAGCACAGGCAGCGTTGAATGAAGGGAATAACAAATAACACTGCAAAGTGGTAGAAAGTCGATTGAGCGAAACTCAATTAGAATTGTAGAAGTGAATTTTTAAAGAGATATTTAATTTAAATTAGTTTATGTATAAAGAGGTGGCTCAAACTTGATATATATTCCCTTTCTTGGACAACACCAAGAGAGGGACATATCACTAGTTGAGCCATCTTTTTTGATGAAAAGAGAGCGAGAGATGTCAATGATGAATGACTAGTGATGTTTCAAGAACGTCTAGGTTGAATTAAAAGAATAGAGAATCACAATGCTTAGCTCGCAATTATATTTTCTTAATAGAGAAATAAACTAGAGTGTGTCGAGCAGACGCAAAGAGAAAACGTGTATTTCTCGTAGAGATTAATATAGGGAAAATTAAAATTACTTAAGTACAATATATATATTTCTTCAATCATCTTCTTCCAATCATTGTTTTAATATGTGTAGCAATTATTTCATTCAAACCATGGTGTAATATGTGGTTAGCAATTGAGCCAGAATTCTTCTCGTTATCCGCAAATCCTTGGTATTACATTATGGGGGCAGCATGCACCATTCTTTCTGTAGAGGACTTTTCATTTATAATAGACTTCCAGAGAAAAAAGTGATAAGATGATGAAATAGTTATGTAAGCCTATTCTTAGGAGAAATATTATCAGAAGAAAAGCACGTGAGATTACAATCACACGGATAAACGAAAAGTTTGTAATGTGAAATTGATTTGTGGAGGTACAAATGAAAGAATATCGATGGGCTACATTAGGGTGTGGTGTTATTGCTAATCAATTAGCACATGCAATGGAAGCAAAAGGAAGAAAGTTATATTCGGTTGCAAACAGAACATATAGTAAGGGGATTGAATTTGCAGAAAAATATGGTATTAGTAAAGTATATGAACAGGTAGAAGATGTTTTTACAGATGAGAATGTAGATATTATTTATATATCAACTCCTCATAATACACATATCGAATATTTACGAAAAGCATTAGAAAATGGAAAACATGTATTATGTGAGAAATCGATCACATTAAACACAACTGAATTAGATGAAGCCATTAAAATTGCAGAGAACAACCATGTTGTATTAGCGGAAGCAATGACGATTTACCATATGCCTATTTACAAAAGATTAAATGAAATCATTGAATCAGGAAAATTAGGAGAACTTCGTTTGATTCAAATGAACTTCGGAAGCTATAAAGAGTATGATATGAAAAATCGTTTCTTTAATCGAAACCTGGCTGGTGGTGCTATGCTTGATATAGGAGTTTATGCCTTGTCTTTTGTGAGGTGGTTTATGACCCAAACACCAACAGAGATTTGCTCGCAAGTAAAATTTGCAGAAACAGGAGTAGACGAGCAGGCGAGTATACTTTTAAAAAATGAACAACAGGAAATGGCTACAGTAATACTTTCACTTCATTCAAAGCAACCAAAACGAGGATTGATTGCTTTTGATAAGGGGTATATAGAAATATTAGAGTACCCACGTGGAGATAAAGCGACTATTACATATACAGAAGATGGTCAAACGGAAGTGATTTGTGCCGGTGATGTTGCAAATGCACTTGTGTACGAAGTGGAAGATATGGAGGCAACCGTATCTGGAAAAACAGACGAAATGCATTTGGATTATACTAAGGATGTAATGGATATTATGACTTTAATTCGCGAAGAGTGGGGAATGAAATATCCAGAAGAAGAGTAAGTGAAATAAAATCTTATATTGTGAAGAAAATCAGTATGAAAATTTTCATACTGATTTTTTTGTGCAGAAAACACGTATTTTCATTCGTATTTATATTATACTTTTTTTGACGCTCTCCTTTTGGGTAGTATCTCACTTAAAAGTGCATTCTTGTTATTTGAGACTATTTATTATAGCATAAGATGTAAAGATAGAAAAAAATATCAGAAAAAAGGAAAAATAGATGAAAGAACAATTCAAAAAAACAAAAGTGGATGTATTTGACTATTCAAAAGAAATTTTCACGGCTTTAAAAAGTGGGATTCTTGTGACAACAAAGGCAGATGACAAGGTTGACTCAATGGCAATCTCTTATGGAACATTAGGTAGTGAATGGGAAAAGAAAATATTTACTGTATTTATTCGTAACGGTCGGTTTACTTATGAACAGCTGGAAAAAAATCCTGAATTTACAGTCAATATTCCGTTGGGAAATTTCAATAAAAAAATTATTGGACTTTGTGGTTCTAAATCAGGACGAAATATGGATAAAGCTGTGGAGCTTGGTTTGAATCTCGTTGATTCTGAAATAGTGTCTGTACCGGGCATCGCAGAACTTCCATTAACGTTGGAGTGTCGCGTTATATATAGACAGCTTCAGGATAAAAATGCAATTCCAGAAGAGATCTTACAAAAAGAATATCCACAGGATGTTGATAGTTCATTCCCATTTGCAAACAGAGATTTCCATGAAATGTTTTATGGAGAAATCGTAAATGCATATGTGATCAGTTAAATCGTTAAATAGGAATGCTGTAACCGTAAATGCAAGTAAGAGTTAACATTCCGACAAACTCCGATTTGGATAATTCGTAACATTATATCAGAATACAGTATTTCACAAGCACTTTAGCCATTGGTTAGAGTGCTTTCTTCATTGTATATACAATAAAACCCCCTGTTATACAGGGGGAAGACGTCAAACTTATAG
>CAJMQE010000086.1 GCA_905215405.1 uncultured bacterium | reverse complement strand
AGATATTTATAAATTTTCCACATTTAACTTGTACTTTTTCTTGACATAGGACCATATTGAGCATCTGACTGGAAAGGAAGCCATAGAGCTTTGCGGACAAAAGAAAAGTTTTTGATGGACAGACTGGGAGTTTTTGCTTATAATGGTTCAGTAATAATGCAAATAACAGGATAAGAGGAAAGTTATGAATACGGAAAGTATAGAAAAGATCGAATGTGGCTGTAACTGTTATATTCTGACACAGGGACAGAATTCTATTCTGATCGATGCCGGTATGAAAAATGTAAAGGAACTTTTGAATAAATGCAGGGAAAAGAATGTCAGACTGCTTCTTCTGACACATGGGCACATGGATCATATTAAAAATGCGGCACTGGTTGCAAAAACGTTAAATATCCCAATTGCCATGAATGAAAAAGATATTGCGATGATCAGTAATAACCTGGTTCAGCCAATGATTGCACACACCCCCCGCGGAAAATTTATGAATTTCTTTTCAAAGGTCGGCGCAAAGTTTATGGGAATTGAGGCATTTCAACCAGATATTCTCTTAAAAGATGGTGACAGCCTTGAAAAATTTGGTATTGCCGGAAGAATTACTGAATTGCCAGGACATACGGATGGATCGATTGGTGTTGTCACGGAGCAGACTTTTTTTACAGGAGATGCCATGATGCACTATGGAGAATGTTCCATGTCTCTTTTATATAAAGATAGAAAACACTGTCGGGAAAGCGTGAAAAAGATACGTGGAGTCGTTGGCCAGCGACTGCTGTGTTTTGGACATGGGATGGAAAGTTATCAGTAAAAGTATCGATATTACCTCTTCAATTAAAATAGAAAAAGCCCGGATTTTTATGTGGACTGAACAATCTGCTACGACCAGCATGGCAGAGATCTTTGTTCAGTCGGTATAAATATCCAGGCTTTTTTTGATTATAGGAGTTTTAATAATTTTTCATATTACATTTAAACAGTGTTATTTAATGAATGATACTTTTAACTGAACTTACTCATACTTTTTTGCAATCTTGCATCGGGATTAATCGCATTTCATTCTGAAAGACTCGCAGTCTGTACATTCTACTTTAGTTGGATTAGATTCATGAGTTCCGACTTTAATTGAATTCAGACTACAGTAATCCTCAGACTGACAATGAAATTCGCAATTGTTAATGGAACATTTAATGGATTCATTTTTATCTTTACCTGTCATAGTACTGACCTCCTTTTTTCATAATACTTCTAGTATCTGCAATTTTTTATCAATTACTCATAAATATTAATTTACTCATAAAATTCATTTACATTAAAAGATGGAAGTATTTGAAGGCAGTGTATAAAAGCATGAACAAAACAAAAATCCAGACCTTTTTGTAGAAATATGTCCAAAAATGTTCTATACTGAATACAGGTAAAAAATGTAGATAGGAGAAAGTCATGGTTATAACAAAATATTCGCTGATCGGCGCAATTTTACAGAGTTATCCATCAGCAGAGTCCTGCTTTAATGATTTGGGAATGCATTGCATGTCCTGTCATATGTCTCCAAGAGAAAATCTGGAACAGGCCTGCCTTGCACATAATTGTAATGTGGAAGAACTGGTAAAAAAACTGGATGAGCACATCAACGGTTGATTTCGTATAAATAGAAATCCATTAGAAAACCACAATACTTTGTTTTTAAGTTCCTGTCAGCAAAAGGTGCGACAGGAGCTTTTTTTAATTGCTTTTTGGAGAAGAAAGATTTTTATTATGTAGGGATGAGAGTAGAAGGAAAAATTGGAAATGTGGAGGAAATTACACAATGAAAATGAAAGATCTGAAAAGTTTTGAAGTCGTTTATCAGGAACAGTGCATTAATCAAGCGGCCAAAAAACTTTATATTACACCGCAGGGGCTGAGCAAGAATATTAAGAATCTGGAAACAGAATTAAACACCATTCTTTTTGAAAGGACGATGAAAGGTCTGAAACCGACAAAGAGTGCGGAATATCTTTACGAAAATGTGGAAGTCCTGATTCATCAGTTCGAAATGGTGGAGAATGGGATCAAGCAACTCAGCAACAACAGAATTCGTTTAAGAATCGGCTTGGCTTGCGGAGTTTTTCATGTTTTACCATTTCGGATCATTTTGAATTTTTGTAAGGAAAACCCGGAAATTGAAGTGAACTGGTGCGAATATTCCAACCAGGAAGTGAAGAAAATGATCGACTCCTGTGAAATTGAGTACGGATTTGTTGTCGGTGGCTGTGAGAACCAGGAAGTATTGCAGCGAAAACTCGCCAGCAGGAAAGTCTGTCTTCTTGTTTATGAAGGACATCCACTTTTTAATCGCAGGGTTGTCAGCGTGAACGATCTCAAGGAGGAACCAGTGCTCGTCATGAATGAACATTTTAATATGTATCATGATTTTATGGAAGCCTGTCAGGTAAGGGGATTTACGCCTGATGTAGTTGCAAAGACAGCGGATGGCAGTATTCTGCACAAGCTCTGTATGCAGAAGATCGGACTTGCGATTATTCCGGATTTTGTACTGGATGATCTGGTAATGGATCATTTGCGGCCGATTCCATTTGAGGAAACGCTTACCTGGGATGTATATGGAGTTTACGAAAAGAAAAATCGTAGTTATGAAACGATAAAGAAGTTTGAAAATTATCTGAAACAGCATTTTGAATAGCAGCATAAAACAGGTTAAAAATGAACTTCACATGGTATGTCCTGCAATTTTATGATACGGAAAAATATTAATGAAATTTGATAAAGAAGCGGGACAACTGCATCTTAAAAATCAAGGAAAAAATAGTTACGATCTGGAAACTGGTTGTTGATGGTAAAACCATACAGATTCTTTTATAATAAGAGTATGTTAAATTATTATCAAAGGAGGATGGCTATGAAGTATCGTAACTTATTTACACCTATTAAAATCGCTAATCTGACAATTAAGAACAGATTTGCACTGGCACCCATGGGGCCTCTCGGATTGTCCGATTCAGAAGGTGGATTTAATCAGAGAGGAATTGATTATTATACCAGAAGAGCAGAAGGTGGTACAGGCCTGATTATTACAGGTGTTACATTTTCTGACTGTAAAGTAGAGCCACAAAGTATGCCGAACTGTCCAAATTCAACATACAATCCGGTTCATTTTATCAGAACAAGCAGAGAAATGACAGAGCGGGTACATGCATATGGAAGTAAGATCTTTTTAATGATGTCCGGTGGTTTTGGCAGGGTAACAATCCCAACCAATCTGGGAGAATTCCCACCAGTCGCACCATCTGCAATTCCACACAGATGGCTGGATAAGACATGCCGCCCTTTGACGAAGGAAGAGATCAGAAGTATCGTAAAATCCTTTGGAGACGGTGCCTACAATGCAAAACGTGCAGGATTTGATGGAATTGAGATCCACGCAGTTCATGAAGGATATCTGATGGATCAGTTCGCAATCTCCATGTTCAATCAGAGAACGGATGAATATGGCGGATCACTGGAAAATCGTCTGCGTTTTGCTAGAGAGGTCGTTGAAGAAATCAAGAGCCGTTGTGGACAGGATTATCCAGTCGCACTTCGTTTCAGCGTCAAGAGTATGATCAAGGACTGGAGAGAAGGTGCTCTTCCTGGAGAAAAATTCGAAGAAAAAGGCCGTGATGTGGAAGAAGGATTACAGGCTGCTCAGTTACTTGTAAAATATGGATATGATGCGCTGGATACCGATGTTGGTACCTATGATGCATGGTGGTGGAATCACCCACCAATGTACCAGGAAAAAGGTTTATTCCGTAAATATTGTAAGATGGTAAAAGAAGTTGTAGATGTACCAGTTCTTTGTGCCGGTCGTATGGATGATTCGGATATGGCGAGTGAAGCTGTTGAAAACGGAAGCTGTGATATTGTCAGCCTTGGCCGTCCATTACTGGCTGATCCTGATTATGTCAATAAATTAAGAGCGGGAAGAACTTCTGAAATACGTCCATGTATCTCCTGTCAGGAAGGCTGTATGGGCCGTGTTCAGGAATATTCCATGATCAACTGTGCGGTAAATCCACAGGCAGCAAGGGAACGTGTAACGAATTATGAACCTGTTACACAAAGTAAGAAAGTACTGATTGTCGGAGGTGGCGTTGCTGGATGTGAAGCAGCCAGAGTGCTTGCGATCCGTGGTCATAAACCGGAAATCTTTGAGAAGGGCAGTCGACTTGGTGGTAACCTGATTCCTGGTGGAGCACCGGAATTTAAGGAGGATGATATCGCACTGGCAGACTGGTATGTAGATCAGATGGAAAAATTGAAGGTACCAGTTCATCTCAATACAACAGTTACCAAAGAGAATGTTCTGAAGGCAGAGTACGATACTGTTATTATTGCAACAGGTTCCACGCCAAAGGTATTTTCACTGGGAGATGATGAGTATGTATACACAGCAGCACAGGTCTTATTAAAAGAAAAAGACTGTGGTGAGTCAACTGTCGTTGTCGGCGGTGGTCTGGTCGGCTGTGAGACTGCGCTCTGGTTAGCTCAGCATGGAAGAAAAGTAACTATTGTAGAAGCACTGGATAAAATCCTTGCAGTGAATGGACCACTTTGTCATGCAAATAAAGATATGCTGGAAAGACTGATTCCTTATAATGGAATCGAAGTCGTAACAGGTGCCAGAGTAACAGGATATCAGAACGGTGAACTGACAGCACAGATCGATGGAACAGATAAAAAGATCGCTTGTGACAGTGTAATTCTTTCGGTTGGATACAAAGAAGAAAACAGTTTGTATCACGAACTGGAATTTGATGTCCCTGAAATCTACCTGCTGGGTGATGCAAAACAGGTATCCAATATTATGTATGGAATCTGGGATGCGTTTGAAGTCGCAAATCACATCTGATAGTATGAAAGTACGATGTATATAGTTAAAAATTAGTTTTATGATAATATATAATATTTATAATATACAAACTTAAATCTTATTAGAATATACAAATAAATAATATTAAGAAGAGAATCTTCTGTTTCCTGTCTGGAATGTGAATGCATGCCCAATAGACAAGAGCAGAAGATTTTCTGCTTTTTGTCTTAATATCAGCCAGGCGCCGTGGTATACTGGATACAGAAAATGTAAAATGAAGTGGAAATAAGAACAAACAGAGGTGAAATGTATGCCAATATGGAATCCATGGCACGGATGCAGAAAAATTAGTCCGGGATGTGTAAATTGTTATGTATATAGAAGAGATGCTGAATTTGGAAAGGATTCCTCGCTGGTTGAAAAGACAGCGAATTTTGACCTGCCGTTAAGAAAGAACAGACAGAGAGCGTTCAAATTACTGCCGGGAAAGGAACCGGTCTATACTTGTATGACTTCTGATTTCTTTATTGAAGAGGCAGATGAATGGAGACCGGAGATCTGGAAAATGATCAGAGAACGAGCTGATCTTACATTTGTGATCATTACAAAACGAATTGACCGTTTTAGAGATTGTATTCCGGATGACTGGAATAAGGGATATGAAAATGTATGTATTATGTGTACCTGTGAGAATCAGGAACGGGCAGATTACAGACTTCCTATCTTTTTATCGTTGCCGATCAGGCATAGGGCTGTGATTCACGAACCGATGCTGGAGGAAATTCATATTGAAAAATATCTGTCAGAAGGTAAGATCGAGCAGGTCATTTGTGGAGGTGAGTCCGGCAATCATGCCAGAGTCTGTGATTTCGCATGGATACTGGCATCTAGAAAGCAGTGTTTCGATAGCCATACGGGATTTTATTTTAAACAGACAGGGGCAAAGTTCAGAAAGGATGGTAAAATTTATCGCATAGACCGAAAATATCAGATGACACAGGCGGACAGAGCCGCTTGTAATTACTATCCGGATGGTGGAGAATGTTGGTACGAAACAGATTCCAGCCAGCACGAGGATGGAAATCTGGAGGAACTTTTTGCCCGTCTTGCAAATTCAAAATTTCGGAGTGGATTTATGCTAAAGAAAAAGGATAAAGAGTACATTAGAGAAAAGGGACTGGATGTCATACGAAGCCATGCAGTCGATTTTATCAGAGAGAGACTTGCTCCGGCGCAGATTCCAAACGATGGAAAACAGACACCGATGAAAGGGCACCCGGCATTTGTTGCACAACATGCCACGGGTACCTGCTGTCGTAACTGCCTGTGTAAATGGCATAAAATTCAGCCGGGTATTCAGCTGAATGAAAGGCAGCAGGAGTATTGCGTGGATGTGATCATGGAATGGATCCGGCGGCAGTTATTAAATTAAGGTTGTTCGGTGTTACGAATCATTTTCCGGTATTCAGATGGTGTAATTGTTTTTAACTTTTTGAATGTTTTTGTAAAATAATTGACATCCGGGATTCCGCAGATACTGGCAATATCCTGAATGGACATTTTAGAAGAATTGAGCAGATAGATGGCATGCTCAATTCTTTTTTTATTGACAAAGGTGGTCAGGGTCTCTCCGGTTTCTTTTTTAAAGAGCGTGGACAGATAGCTTTTGTTCAAAGCAACAAAGTCGCCAAGTGCTTCCAGACTCAGATCACTATTTAGGTGCAGGGTAATCTGATTGATGACCTCACGGATCGGTTTCGAATAATCACGCAGGGAATGGCTTTGCACGAGCATACAGTATTTGCGCATCATCTCCTTCTGATACTGGTCCAGCTGCTGCATAGAATTGCAGTACTCAATTTTAAGGGCAAATTTCTTTGATACATCATCCAGATAGACAGGATGTACATGGCCACGTTGTGCCGCTTTTCTACAGAGCGTATTCAAAATGATCAGTCCATTTTTAGTGTCACGGAGGGAGTCGTCAAAACGCTGGATCGGTTTTGGAAGTTCATTATCCTCCACCATTTTTTCTATGGATGCATAATCTCCATTCGAGATCATCTCCATCATCCGTTCTTCATTACGATAGCGAAATTCCAGATTGGCGATCGTTTCGATCGATGGTTCCGGGATTTCAGTACTATAGGAGACTTCCACAGAACTGTCGGGTCTCATACGAAAATGATCTATGCCAAGGCCATCAAGGGGCCCCCAGAAGGCTTCAGCCAGACGTTTGAGCAGGCGGCGGATCCACTTTTCATCTGCAACATAGGGGATAGAAGCATAATATTGCTGCATAAAATTGAGCAGATTAGCAGGAATCTGCGCATCATTACAAAGTTGAGATATACGAGCAACATTTAACACTTCGTATGTAAAAGGGCCTATGAGCAAAATGGATTGCTGCGACTCATCCGGCAGTTTCAGGCATAGATATTCACAGTGGTATTCATCACGGATACTCTTAATGGTGTTGGATGATACAAATGTCTGCATATAGCTAGTAAAAAAATCTTTTAAATCTGCTTTCTGAGAATCTGTGTTTTGAAAAATGGCCTTACGAAGCCCAGCATCGAATTGCTCGTCCCATTGATAGGGTGTGGGAACAAGATAGCTTTTGATCCTTGCGTCCAATAAAATTTTTCTGACAAATGCTAATAAATCTTCCTGCATAAAATCCTCCATTTCTGAAATGTTCCATCATAATATAATCATTTGAACCATAATAATATGCGAAAATATGTTCATCCTAAATATTAATATGTGAAAAAAGCGAAACATCATGCATTCACGTATTATTTATGTGCATTATCGTACAATTTTTGTTGGAAAACAATAGAAACTAAAAATATTACGATTTTTAGTGAAAATAATCATAACGGATTCCCTATTCTGTCGAGTAAGATAAAGCTACGAAAACAATTAACAGTTGATCAACATTTTCGCTTAAGGAGGTTTGTATCGATGGAGAAGGTACAGAAAAAGGTTAGAAAATTTGGCATGACCGATAAGATCGGTTATATGTTTGGTGATCTGGGTAATGATTTTACATTTATTTTATCATCTATGTTCCTGCTGAAATTTTATACAGATGTTATGGGTGTATCAGCGGCTATCGTTGGTATGATGATGATGTTCGCTAGATTTGTTGATGCGTTTACAGATGTCACAATGGGGCAGATCACAGACAGGAGCAGACCAGGGAAAAAAGGTAAGTTCGCACCTTGGATCATGAGAGTCAGTGGACCTGTTGCACTTGCATCATTTCTGATGTATGCATCCTGGTTCGAAGGAATGTCAATGGGATTTAAGATCTTCTGGATGTTCTTCACCTATCTGCTCTGGGGCAGTATCTGCTATACAGGAATCAATATTCCATATGGCTCTATGGCTTCTGCAATATCAGAGGAACCAGCTGACAGAACAGCTCTATCAAACTGGAGAACCATTGGTTCTACACTTGCTGGAACATTTATCGGTGTTGTAATTCCTCTCGTTGTTTATTATACAGATGATGCAGGAAAGACGATTCTATCTGGATCAAAAATGATGCTTACAGCAGGGGTATGCTCTATCGCAGCAGTGATCTGTTATTTCTTGTGTTACAACATGGTGACAGAAAGAGTAAAAGTTCCGCAGAAAAACGATAAGTTCTCACTTGGAAAGTTATTATCACAGCTTGTGCATAACAGAGCATTGATTGGTATTGTTGTGAGTGCACTTTTACTGTTGCTTGCGCAGTTATCACTTTCTAATATGGCTGCCTATATTTATCCGAACTATTTTGGCAGCGTAAAAGCACTTTCAATCGCTTCCATGGCGCAGACAGTTATCACTTTGGCACTCGCTCCATTTACCGTAAAGCTTTCCGAAAAGTTTGGTAAAAAAGGAACTGGCGATTGTCGGCTCACTGATCGGAGCAGGCGCACTGGTCGTTGCATTTATTGTGCATACGACAAATGTATGGGTATGGATCGGTCTATATTCAGTAGCTTATGTGGGAATTGCACTTTTCTCACTGATCTGCTGGGCAATGATCACAGATGTAATTGATGATACAGAAGTAAAAACAGGAGAGCGTTCTGACGGTACGATCTATTCTGTATATTCATTTGCAAGAAAACTGGGACAGGCTGCATCATCAGGTATCACAGGAGTTTTACTTTCAGTTGTCGGCTATACGACGGCGACAGCATTCGATCAGGGCGTAGTAGATGGAATTTATAACATTACGTGTCTGGTTCCTGCAGCAGGCTTTATTGTCCTTGCAGTGGCAATGTGGTTCTTATATCCACTGTCCAAAAAAGTCGTGGAAAATAACGCAGCAATTTTAAAAGAAAAAAGATTACAGAATAAGTAATGTGAAGTAAGTAATAAGGAGTAAGTAATAAGGAGTAAGTAATAAGAAGTAAGTAATAAGAAGTAAGTAATAAGAAGTAAGTAATAAAAAATATGAACCGATGAGTAGCCGGAAATCACAATCGTTCCAGGCACAGGAAATTAAAACCGGTCAGAAAGATGGCTGACCGGTCATAATAAGGAGGAAGTACGATGTTGTATCCAATTTTAACAAAAGGTAGATTTTTAGCAGATTTAAGTGGGGTATGGGCATTTAAACTGGATCATGGAAAAGGATTCGATGAAAAATGGTATGAGAAACCACTTGTAGACGCAACGACGATGCCAGTTCCAGCATCTTATAACGATCTTAAGGAAGGAATTGATTTCAGAGATCATTATGGATGGGTATTTTACCAGAGAACGATAGCGCTCCCATCATTTGTACAGGGACAGAGAGTTATGCTTCGTTGTGAGGCAGTTACACATCATGCCAAAATATATCTGAATGGTGAGATGATCTGCGAACATAAGGGTGGATTTCTTCCTTTTGAAGTACAGATCAATAACAAATTAAGAGAAGGAGATAACCTGCTGACAATTGCAGTTAGCAATATTATCGATTATACGACGCTGCCAGTCGGTGGAAAGACGGATATGCTTGGTGGAATGATGGGCATGGGAGCACAGCCAAAAGAGGAGAAGCCTTCTAATAAGCCAAACTTTGATTTCTTTAATTATTGCGGATTGACCCGACCAGTTAAAATCTATACAACACCAGAAAGTCATATTGAAGACATTTCAGTTGTACCAGAAGTCAATGGCACAGATGCAATTCTGCATTACTGCGTGGAAACAGAAGGCAGTGATGAGTGCAAGGTGGAAGTATTTGACAGAGAAGGTTGTAAAATAGCGGAAAGCACTGGTACCGAAGGTGCTATTGAAATCAAGAACGTTAAATTATGGCAACCTCTGCATGCTTATCTGTATGATATCAAGGTGACATTTGGCGAAGATGAATACACACTTCCTTATGGTGTCAGAACAGTTCGAATTGATGGAACAAAGTTTTTGATCAATGAAAGACCATTTTATTTCAAAGGCTATGGAAAACACGAAGATACATTTCCAAATGGCAGGGGCGTGAATATGCCAATGAACGTGAAAGATATTTCTATTATGAAATGGCAGGGAGCGAACAGCTTTAGAACTAGCCATTATCCATATAGTGAGGAAATGATGCGTCTTTGCGATCAGGAAGGAATCGTAGTGATCGACGAGACGACAGCAGTAGGGATTAACCTCGAGTTCGGTGGTGGTGCTAATTTTGGTGGAGAAAAGATCAATACGTATGATCCTGTCCATGGTGTTAAAACGCAGGATCATCATAAAGAAGTCATCCGTGATCTGATTAAGCGTGATAAAAATTATGCCTGTGTTGTTATCTGGAGTATCGCTAATGAACCAGATTCCACATCGGCTGGAGCATATGATTACTTTAAACCGCTGTTTGACCTTGCAAGAGAATTAGATCCGCAGAAAAGACCTACTACACTGGTCAGTGTACAGATGGGAAGTAATGCGGAGACTGACTGTTCGAGCAGACTGAGCGATATTATCTGTCTGAACCGTTATTATGGATGGTACTTTGGAGGACCAGATCTCAAAGGCCCTGAGAAAGCGCTGCGTTCAGAACTTGAAGGATGGGAGAAACTGGGGAAACCATTGATGTTCACAGAATATGGAGCGGATACGGTAATGGGTCTGCACGATACTACTCCAGTCATGTATACAGAAGAATACCAGGTCGATTATTACAAAATGAATAATAAAGTATTTGATGAATTTTCATTTATTGTCGGAGAGCAGATCTGGAATTTTGCAGATTTTGCGACCAGCCAGAGCATGTTGCGTGTACAAGGAAATAAAAAAGGAATCTTTACAAGAGACAGAAAACCAAAACTTGCAGCACATTATTTTAAAGAAAGATGGCATAGTATTCCGGATTTCGATTATAAATAAATTTTATAAATTGCAAAAAGAACAGATAGCAGGAAAGATGAGGTAATAATTATGAAATTATCATTCAGATGGTATGGAGATGACGATAAGGTCACTTTGTCTAATATCAGACAAATTCCAGGTATGTATTCGATTGTAACAGCTGTTTATGACGTACCTGTTGGCGAAGTGTGGAGTCGAGAGAGTATAGAACATTTGAGAAAAGAAACAATCGATGCGGGACTTGCTTTTGATGTGATCGAAAGTGTGCCGGTTCATGAAGATATTAAGCTTGGAAAACCGGATCGTGATAAATATATTGCAAATTATTGCGAAAATATCAGAAGACTTGCTGAAGCAGGAGTCAAATGCATCTGTTATAACTTTATGCCAGTGTTTGACTGGACAAGAACACAGCTCGATCATGAACTGGAAGACGGATCGACCTCCCTTGTCTATTATCAGGAACAGGTCGATGCCGTCAATCCGTTATCAGGCAATAGTGATCTGACGCTTCCAGGATGGGATGCCAGCTATACACCGGAGGAACTGAAAAATGTCGTAGCAGAATATAATGCAATGAAAGAAGATATGTTATGGAGCAATCTGGAATATTTCCTTCAGGCAATTATTCCGGTCGCAGCGGAATGCAATATCAACATGGCAATTCATGAGGATGATCCATGCTGGAGCATTTTTGGACTTCCAAGAATCATCACATGTGAAGAAAATCTGGATCGTTTCTTAAAGCTGGTGGATGATCCACATAATGGAATTACACTGTGCACAGGTTCTCTTGGTTGTTCTTGCAAAAATGATGTGGTTCACATGGCTGAAAAATATGCGAAGATGGGAAGAATCCATTTTGTGCATATGAGAAATGTAGCAGTACTGGAAAATGGATTTGAGGAACGAGCACATTTATCCACCTGTGGTTCCCTTGATATGTATGCAATTATGAAAGCATTGCATGATAATGGATTCCAGGGATATATCAGACCTGACCATGGTAGAATGATCTGGGGAGAAACAGGCAGAGCAGGATATGGACTTTACGACAGAGCACTTGGTGCAACATATCTGAATGGCTTGTGGGAAGCAATCGAAAAAGGGGGCAGGCACTAATGAAAAATACAGGAAATGACTTGACGTTCGGGACAGATCTGACTGGTAAGGTAGCAGTTGTAACAGGTGCAGGCGGTGTCCTTTGTGGGATGTTCTCCAAAACGCTTGCAAAAGCAGGAGCGAAAGTAGCACTTCTTGACAGAAATCTGGAATCTGCAACGCGCTATGCAGATGAAATCAAGGCAGATGGTGGCGTGGCAATCGCATACCAGACCAATGTTCTGGAAAAAGATAATCTGGAAGCTGTTCATCAAAAAGTGCTTTCAGATCTCGGAAAATGTGACATTCTCTTAAATGGTGCCGGTGGAAACAATCCAAAGGCAACGACGACAAAGGAATATTACGAAGAAGGAGATATCGATGCAGATACGACATCATTCTTTGATCTGGAGCAGTCCGGAGTAGAATTTGTATTCAATCTGAACTTCATCGGAACACTATTGCCAACCCAGGTATTTGCAAAGGATATGATGGGCAGAACCGGGTGCAGCATTTTAAATATTTCCTCTATGAATGCATATACACCTCTGACAAAAATTCCAGCCTACAGCGGAGCGAAAGCCGCTATCAGTAACTTTACGCAATGGCTGGCGGTGCACTTTTCAAAGGCAGGAATTCGTGTCAATGCGCTTGCACCAGGCTTCTTTGTAACAAAACAGAATCAGAAACTTCTTTTCCATGAAGATGGTACGCCAACCGAAAGAACGGAAAAGATTCTAGCTGCAACATCGATGAACAGATTCGGTGAGGCGGAGGAACTGAACGGAACCATGTTGTATCTGTTAAATGAGCAGGCTGCTGGTTTTGTGACAGGCGTGGTGATTCCAATTGACGGTGGATTTTCCGCATACTCAGGCGTATAGATCAAATTAAAAGATCATAATTTCGATCAAATGATATTAATTTAAATTAAACTATAAATTAAAACAAGTAATAAATTTAGCACAAGGAGAAACTGTTGTATTTTATCCGGCAAATTGTGGTACAATACCATTTTGAATGAATCAGATGGATGACCTCAAGTATGTTGGAAATACAACAGTTTTTTTGTGTTATGAGGAATATAATGGGAGTAGAAAAGAAATAACCTGGTTAGGGCGAATCATACAACTCAAAAAACAGGCCATGCAGAAAATCAGATAAAATACTTGCTGATTCGCGCTAATATTGTACAGGATGGTAAAATTCGCGAAAGAGGTTTCTAAAAGTTGTAACTTGTGGTAATATTTAGTATGGTGAAGAACTATGATGAATAGATGACGTTGTTTTATACAGGGAAAAGCATCAATTTGAAAAATGAACTACAAAGGAGTAGATACTATGCTTGAGTTAAAAAATATAGGTTTTAAAGTAGAAGATTCTACAGAAATTTTACATGATGTGAATCTGAAAATAGACGAAAAGTTTGTTGTAATTACCGGACCAAATGGTGGTGGTAAATCAACACTTGCGAAAGTGATTGCAGGAATCAATCAGCCTACACAGGGACAGATTCTTCTGGATGGAGAAGACATTACGAACCTTTCTATAACAGAACGAGCAAAGAAGGGTGTCAGCTTTGCATTCCAGCAGCCAGTGAAATTTAAGGGCCTTAAGGTCAGAGATCTTTTAAATCTTGCAGCAGGCAAGGACATGAAATTCGATGAAGCCTGTGAAATGCTGAGCGAGGTCGGTCTTTGTGCAAAGGACTACATTGACAGAGAATTAAATGATACGCTTTCAGGCGGAGAATTAAAGAGAATTGAAATCGCTATGATTCTTTGCAGAGGTACCAAACTTTCTATATTTGATGAACCGGAAGCTGGCATCGATCTCTGGAGCTTCCAGAATCTGATTCAGGTGTTCCAGAGCATGCAGAAGAAGAACCAGGGCAATATTCTGATCATCAGTCATCAGGAAAGAATCTTAAATATAGCAGATAAGATCGTATATATTAAAGATGGAACAATTGCTGGATATGGCACAAAGGAAGAAATTCTTCCTCAGTTATTGAATGGTACAAATGCAGAGACAGGAGATGCCTGCCAGAAACTTACAGATAAAATAGGAGGTATAAAGTAATGATCGATACTATCCAGAAAAATTTATTAAAAGAAATCGCTGATCTGGATGCACTTCCAGTTGGCGCTTATAATATTCGTGCAAATGGAGAAAAAGCCGGAAGAAATACAACAGCAAATATAGATATTGAGACAAAGACAGACAAGCCAGGCATTGATATCATTATTAAACCCGGTACAAAGAACGAAAGTGTTCATATTCCGGTAGTATTGAGCCAGAGTGGATTAAAGGACATGGTATATAATGATTTCTTTGTAGGTGAAGGCGCAGATGTTACGATCGTAGCAGGCTGTGGCATTCACAACTGCGGTGGACAGGATAGTCAGCATGACGGAATTCATACATTTTACATTAAGAAGAATGCAAAAGTCCGTTATATTGAAAAACACTATGGAGAAGGTGAAGCAGAAGGAGAGACCAGAGGCAAACGTCTGATGAATCCTACAACTGTTGTTCATCTTGAAGAAGGTGCAACGATGATTATGGAAACAACTCAGATCGCTGGCATTGATGATACTCTTCGTGTAACAGAAGGAGATGTAGCTGCAGGTGGAAAATTGATCATCAAAGAAAAGATCATGACAACCGGAGATCAGCATGCACAGACAAATTTCTCTGTAGATCTGAATGGAGAAGGCTCAAGTGCAGACGTAGTCAGCAGAAGTGTTGCTAAAAATCACAGTATGCAGGAATTTAAGAGTGTCATTAAAGGAAATGCTGCATGTGCAGGACATACTTCCTGTGATGCCATTATTATGGATGAAGGTAAAGTGCTTGCAGAACCAAGTCTGGAAGCGAACAATGTGGATGCCAGCCTGATTCATGAAGCTGCAATTGGTAAGATCGCAGGCGATCAGCTGATCAAGTTGATGACACTGGGCCTTACGGAAGAAGAAGCTGAACAGCAGATCGTAAATGGATTCCTTTCCTAATTCGATTGCAAATCAAATAGCTAAATTGCTGGCAGTAAGTTGCCGGGTAAAGAACAATAAAATAGTAACAAATAATTGTATGAAAAAAAGTCCTTTCAGAATTAAATTCAGTCATGAATATTCTCAATGGTGTTAAGTTAAGGATTCAAAGAGAAGTTAGTATCGTTTGCGATA
>CAJMQE010000085.1 GCA_905215405.1 uncultured bacterium | reverse complement strand
AAAAGATAGAAGAAGCCCAGTATTTATGGGAAATATAACTTGACTATATAGGGAGTTGAAGTGATATGAATAAACGAACCAGAGCAATTGATGATGATACTTATAAGCTGATTATCTCCACCATTCAGAATGGCTTTGAGTATATTGGTGTAGCTCACAAGCCTAACGAAAGAATAGCCACAGTTTTACAACTAGAATATAACCTAGGTCTGCGTGTTGGTGATATCCTAAATCTGACCATGGATTCCTTTGTGAAAGATGGCTCAAGGTACAGACTTGATATCCATGAACAGAAGACAGGGAAGTATAGAGGTTTTACAGTTCCTGTGGAAATCTGTAATTACATACGTGATTATGCCTATGAGAATAATATTAATCCCAAGGCACGTTTATTCTCTGTGACTGAGCGAGCAGTATTAAAGCATCTGAAACTGGTGTGTGAGTATCTTGGAATAGAGGGGGTAGGCTCTCACAGTTTTCGTAAATCCTTTGCCACAAATATGTATGTGAATAATCATTACAACATTGAGTTAGTAAGGGTTCTGCTCCAGCATTCCAGTGTGACAGTGACGCAAAGATATATAGGTATAGGTTCTAAGGAATTAGAGGATGCCATAGAGAAGAATATTAATCTTTGTAAGGGCGAGTGAAAAAGAAAAGACAGATAGAAAAGTCAGCACTGTTATTGGCGGTTTGCCATAATGGTGCTGATTTTTCTATACTTTGGATAAGATTTTTTATAATTTCAAAAAAAGTGCTTGACACTCGAATGCACGTTCTGAATATGCTTTGCACTACAAGATACCTAATCTTTTATGCTGATATTTTTATTGTAAAAAATGAAATTGATTTATCTATGCAAGAAAGCCTGTGAAATTGCTCTGTTTAAAACATGAGGTGCAAAACCTTGATTTGTATAATGGAGATAAGCAGTAAAAGTTACTGCGAATTTTATAGATTTAACTTGAATGTGACGGCATTCAGAGTTAACATCACAGACACTTCAAAAGCAGTTCGTAAGTCTTTTGAAGTCCCAGCATTCTAGCTGGAGGTATCCATCTCCATGAAAGTCAGCGGTATTGCCAGTAATGGTACATATTTTGAGTCTGACCAGAAATGGATTGACTTTTCCACCCTTGTCCACCGAGTTGTGAGGAACGTAATTCTTGGAGAGTGACTTAACAGTTGAGGTTGTCAGCACTTCGATAAACTTGTGAGAATGGAGATTATTATGATTAAAGAAGAACATATTTACGTGGGAATTGATTTACACAAAGAGACCCACACAGCGGTCATCTTAGACTGCTTTAATGTGAAGTTAGGCGAGATTACATTTGCCAATATACCAGCGGAATATCCAAAGCTGGTAAGAAAAGTGAAAAAGTATTGTTATGATGGTAAGACACCAGTGTATGGTTTAGAGAATGCTTATGGCTATGGAAGACCGCTTGCGGTCTGGCTCATAGATAAAAAGTGTATTGTAAAAGATGTGAATACTGCCATCTCTAACAGACAGGCAAAGCATCGAGGTGCTATGTATCGTAAAAGTGACAGTGATGATGCTCAAGCTATTGCTCTTGCAACCATAAATATGCTTGATAATTTACCAGATGCGTGTCCCAACGATATGTACTGGTCACTTGGTCAGCTGGTGCATCGAAGAGATAATATCATGCGTCAGAAAATTCGTTTGGTCAATCAGTTGCACGAACAGTTATGTATTGCTTATCCTAGCTACAAGATGTTTTTTACAGATATAGGCAGACCGACTGCACTTTATTTCTGGTCACAGTATCCATCTCAGAAGTATCTAAAGGGTAAGACTGTGGAAGGATTGAGGGAAGAATTAGTCCCAATCAGCCACAATAAATGCTCCACCAAGACCTGTGAGAAAATACTCAATGCTGTAGCTAATGATAAGGTAAAAGAAAATGACCATCAAGATGCTAGAGATGTTGTAACTATTGGTATAGTCAGTGATTTAGAGCATTATAACGACCAGTTAGAAAAGGTAGATAAGGAATTAGAATTGATGTATCATTCCTTAGGTTTTACATTGACCACCATCCCTGGGGTAAATATCACGACAGCAGTAAAGATGCTAGCGGAGATTGGTGATATCAACAGATTTAGTAATGCATCCAAGTTAGCACAGTTTGCTGGTATAGCACCACTGCGATTATCATCAGCAGATAAAGGTGTAGATAAAGCGACCAAACAGGGCAACCGTAGATTACAGGCAATCTTGTATTTTCTTGCAGTTCAGATGATACAGGTATCATCTAAGGGAAAACCTAGAAACCCAGCATTTCGTGCGTATTATGAAAGAAGACTGCTGGAAGGAAAGAATGCAAAACAGGTACTTATCTGTATCTCTAGAAGACTGGTCAATATCATCTATGGAATGCTTAAGAATGGTACTGATTATGTAATGCCAGAGGTCGAAGAAAGCATTAAAGATAACAATACAGATTCAATGAAAAAGTAAGTAGAGAAAAAGTAAATAATGTGATAAAATTTTAAGCAGATGTAAGACTGCTTGAGAAAGTGCAACTTTTTCAAGGGGGTAGGCAATCGGCTTAGATAAATATATGAGTAAAGAGTGTGCGTCAAGGGTGGAAGTTTTTCAACTGTTAGTAAATTAACGTCATCAGATGTAAAAGTAGCTATTGAAAAGAATGGAATGTCTGTTGATGAGTTTTCTAAATTACTAGACCCTAATAAAACATTAACTCCAGATGAATTGAGGTTGGTAGATAAAGTAAGAGCTGAAATAGGCTTACCTGAGTCAGGAACTGTGATGAATAAAACGATACCTCAAAGTGATATATACAATTATCTATATAACGAAAAATATAACAGTGTAAGAGGCTTTGTATCTGTTGATGAGCATTCCAGTTCGCTTACGACTTTGGACGATGTATTTGAAGGAAATAGGTTGGATTATAATAATACAGCATTTAAAACAGGCAATGGTGTTGATGGCATTTCACAATCAGTTGGAGATGCAGATACTGTATATGGAAAAATAACATATGTGTTAGAAGATGCAGATAGTGTTAAAGTTCCAACCGATTTCCCAACAGCAGAGAATGTTCCTTATACAGGACGTGGATTTACAGGAAGTAAGAATATTGTTCTTCCAGAATTAATACAAGAAAACAGAGCATTTTTGGATGGTGATATTTTGGGGATATATGATAGTAAAACAGGAGCGCTTACGCAGAAGTTTGTATATGATTCAGATTTAGGTTGGGTATTAAAGTAATTTAAAGGAGACCAGTTATGAGTGATATGTATTGTAAATATAGTGGAGTAAAATATAAAATAAAAAAGAGGGATGGAGAATATATAATTACATCGAGAATAAGAAAGGAGGGATTTAGCAACTATATTGATGTACTAGGTAATGAACATTCTGATTTATACATGAAAAATGTAGATGTAAATGAGGTAGATATAATATATAAAGAAGATATATTTATAAAATATAAAGACGAATATTTTCAATTATTTGCTGATAAAATTTTGGATGATTCATATATGATATGGACTTCATCGGAACAATTGGCACATGATTATGAATTTGAAAAGAAGGAACAATTTGTTTTTATCAAGTTTATTTCAAGAGAAGAAATTGGGAATATAAAAATAGTGAAGAAGCCAATGTTAGACTTTAAAGAGCAAGACGCAATAGAAGAGATTTTAGAAGGCGATGCTTTGGATAATTGGCTTTCTGAATATATTTAATTATGGTTATACTATAGGGTTTCCAACATCCTAAATTATTTAGTCTCTTAAATTAATTAATATCGGAGCTCTTGCGTAGTGACGTCAGGAGATATTAATTATTATTTAAGAGACTTGGGCAAAAAAATTCCTATTTTGGGTATACGATAGGACAGATATAATTTAATAACACAGGAGGGCGCACTTTTTTCAGAGATGAAAAAGGTGCGTTTTATGCTCTGAAAAAGGTAGTAAGTCAGATCGGCCAATAAGTGAGTTAAAAGGTATAGATGAAGTTGATGAACTTACGAAATTAAGCAATGAAAGTGGTGTTACAGATTAGATTGATAATCTGCAAAATATTGCCTTGATTGAGCAGGTTGATGCAACGGCAGAAGAGGAAGCCAAGGGAAATAAAACTGAATTACCTTGAATATTAAATACAATATAAATTTTCATTGGTGAAGATTAATTAGAAGTCATAAGAATTAAAAATCATAAATTTCTACAAAAAAACAGATACAGCATCTGCCTTTATATTGGTTTGATGCTGTATCTGTTTTCTGTTTTTTATAGAGCCTGTTTACTTTTTCTGACTTGGCGTAACATTTTCAAACACAAAGTACTCACTGGATCTAAACGAATCAGAAGTTTTAGAAAAACAAGCTATGATGGATTTATAATTATACATTGAAACGGAAGAGAACAACATCACCATCTTTTACAACGTAATCTTTTCCTTCTAGACCAACAAGACCTTTTTCTTTGGCTGCATTGTAAGTACCGCAGTCAAGAAGATCCTGATAGTTGACAACTTCTGCACGAATGAAACCACGTTCGAAATCGCTGTGGATTTTTCCGGCAGCCTGTGGAGCTTTAGTTCCTTTTTTGATTGTCCATGCACGTGTTTCGGTTTCACCGGCTGTTAGATAACTGATCAGACCAAGCAACTTATAACTTGCAGCTATCAGCTTGTCCAGACCGGATGATGTGATACCAAGATCTTCTAAGAACATTCTTTTTTCATCTTCGTCTAGTTCAGAAATTTCCTGTTCAATCTGTGCACAGATAACAAATACTTCACTGCCTTCTGTTTTAGCAAAGTCTCTTACTTTTCCAACAAATGCATTATTAGCGCCGTCATCAGCAAGATCATCTTCAGATACATTTGCTGCATAGATAACAGGTTTTGCTGTTAACAGATTGTATTCTTTCATAAGAAGTTCTTCATCATCATTTTCTGTTTCAAAGCTTCTGGCAGACTTATTATCTTCAAGATGTTTGATCAGTCTTTCGATGAGATCACATTCTTTGGCAATTTCCTTGTTGTTGTAACTTGCTTTTTTCTGTTTTGCAAGACGTCTTTCGAGAATTTCGATATCTGAGAAGATCAGTTCCAGATTGATTGTATCAATATCTCTAAGAGGATCGATAGAACCGTCTACATGAACGATGTTTGTGTTTTCAAAGCATCTTACAACATGGACGATAGCATCAACCTCTCTGATGTTAGCAAGGAACTGGTTGCCAAGGCCTTCACCTTTAGATGCTCCTTTTACAAGACCGGCTATATCTACAAACTCAATAACAGCTGGAGTGATTTTTGCTGAGTTATATAATGCAGCAAGTTTGTTTAAACGATCATCTGGGACAGCAACGACACCTACGTTTGGATCGATTGTGCAGAATGGATAGTTAGCAGATTCTGCGCCAGCTTTTGTCAGGGAGTTAAATAATGTACTCTTTCCTACATTGGGTAAACCAACGATACCTAATTTCATGATTATTAATCCTTTCAAAGTAAATATTATGTAATCATTTCTAAATGTTGATTACAAAGCTGTTAACATTCTAGCACAAACCGACTGTATTTGCAAAATAATTTGACTTTTATATTGTGAATAATGTACAATAAAAAGGTGACTTGGGTTGAGAAGATATGACGTTGTGCAAACGGTATGTCTTATGAGGGTAATGTCATAATTCAGCAGAATAGGAAGGCGCTATTATTATGAGTAACACGACAATTAGATTTCCTTACCTGGGGATCGAGGTTCACCCTGGAAAGTACATCGAAGTGTTTGGAATCAGAATTGCTTTCTACGGGATGATCATTGGACTCGCGATGATCGTTGGGGCAGCAATCGCGTATCATGAGGCAAACAAGACAAAACAGAATGTAGAAGATTACATCGACTTTACATTATGGACTCTGATTCTAGCAATCGTCGGAGCACGATTATATTATGTAATATTTGAGTGGGATTATTATAAGGATAATCTTCTGGAGATTGTAACAGGAATCCGAAACGGTGGATTGGCAATATACGGAGGTATTATTGCATCATTAATTACACTGATTGTTTTTACAAAAATACGAAAATTGAATTTCTGGCAGATGGCTGATACAGCTTGTCTCGGACTTGTAGCAGGACAGATTATTGGCCGCTGGGGCAACTTTTTCAACAGAGAAGCATTTGGCGGGTATACGAATTCCATCTTTGCTATGCAAATACCAGTCAGTGAGGCAAATGGAGTAACAAGTGATCTGTTAAGAAATTCCTATTTATATAATGGAGAATCCTTTATACAGGTGCATCCTACATTTTTATATGAAGGACTCTGGAATCTTGGAGTACTGATTATCCTTATGTTATATAAGAAACATAAGAAATTCCATGGTGAAGTATTTGCTTTATACTTAATTGGATATGGAATTGGTAGAGCTTGGATCGAAGGATTGAGAACGGACCAGCTTATTATTAAGGGATTAAATATTGCAGTTTCACAGGTACTGTCAATAGTTCTTGTTATCGCAGCAATTGCATTTATCGTTTATAATCGTATGAAATTAAAGAAAAATGCAGCAGTTGAAAGTCTGGCAGAAGGAGTGGATGCTGTAGGTGAGGATAAGGACCCTGTGGCAAGTGGAATCGTTACAGAAACAATTCTTGAAAATAATGAAGAACCACAGCAGACAGAGGAAAAAGTGGAAAATGATCCACATAAATCCAATGATATAGAATCAGATTCTGGGAAAAAAGTACCTGATGAGTCAGAAGTTATTGCAGATGAACAGAAATAAAAATGAATAATTACTATATGTTGTAATTGATTTTATAAATTATACAAGATATGGACAAAGAGGCAAACGTAGGTTATAACAGCGTTTGCCTCTTTTTTTTCGGAAATAGGCTTGAATTTTTATACGATATACTATAGAATATACATAAAGTGGCGGAAAGTGGTAGCAAATGGTTAAAAGTGGTAGAAAAGTGGTTTAAAATACCAAAGTAACACTTGAAGAGGTAATGCGATATGTTCATGGGAGAATACAATCACACAATCGATGCCAAGGGACGATTAATCGTTCCAGCAAAATTCAGAGAAGTCCTGGGTGACGAATTTGTTGTTACCAAAGGGCTTGATGGTTGTCTCTTTGTTTACCCTGACGAAGAGTGGAAAGCATTCGAAGAAAAATTAAAATCCTTACCTCTGACCAATAAGAACTCCCGACAATTTACAAGATTTTTCCTGGCTGGAGCTGCTTCATGTGAAGTTGATAAACAGGGAAGAATATTACTCCCATCTGTTCTCAGGGACTTTGCCCAATTAGAAAAAGAAGTTGTTCTTGTCGGTGTGGGCAGCAGAATTGAGATCTGGAGCAGAAAAAAATGGGATGAATGCATGGATACTTACGATGATGACATGGATGAAGTGGCAGAAAATATGGAGAGTCTTGGCTTTAGTATATAGCAGCGTAGCGGAGTCCTTAACAGGCTGAAACTTACCGGAATGAAAAGGTGAACGTTTATGGAATTTAAACACAAATCAGTGTTATTAGAAGAAACAATTGATAATCTGAATATTAAACCAGATGGAATCTATGTGGATGGCACTCTTGGCGGCGGAGGCCATTCTTATCAGATCGCCAGCAGATTATCAGAAAAGGGAAGATTGATAGGAATCGATCAGGATGCTGATGCGATCAAGGCAGCAGGTAAGCGTCTGGAACCCTTTAGTGACAGGGTTACCATTGTTAGAAATAATTATTCTAATATTGACCAGGTCTTAAAAGAATTAAATATTGAAAAAGTTGACGGAATTGTTCTGGATCTTGGCGTATCCTCTTATCAGCTGGATGCAGCAGAACGTGGTTTTACCTATAAAGTTGATGCACCTCTTGATATGAGAATGGATCAGAGACAGGAAACAACAGCAAGAGATATTATTAACAATTACAGTGAATTTGATCTGTATCGAATTATCAGAGACTACGGTGAGGATAAATTCGCAAAGAATATCGCGAAGCATATTGTTACAGAAAGACAGCAACATCCGATTGAAACGACATTTGAACTAAATGAAATTATTAAGGCAGCAATTCCAATGAAGTTTCGTGCAGTTGGTGGACATCCTGCCAAGAAGACATTTCAGGCTATCAGAATTGAACTGAATAAAGAACTGGAAGTGTTAACAGATTCTATTGATAAGATGATCGATCTGCTAAATGACAAAGGCAGAATATGTATTATTACTTTCCATTCATTGGAAGACAGAATCGTAAAGACAAGATTTAGAAATAATGAAAATAGATGTACATGCCCACCGGATTTTCCAGTTTGTATATGTGGAAATAAGCCAAAGGGTAAAGTGATTACAAGGAAACCAATTGTTCCATCGGACGAAGAAATTGAAGAGAATAAAAGATCAAAGAGTTCGAAACTCAGAGTATTCGAAAAGATAGAACAGTAGTAATAGATCGTACGAACAGTACAAATAACGGGAAGATTTAGCGGATAAAAACTTACTTATTTAACTTTGCGGGAGAAAAGATAAATAGAAAGTCGATATACAACAGGTTGGACAAGCGGTAAAGGACCAGTTGCACAATACGGCGATAAAGGGTTGCCCCGGATGGGGCGGCTCCACGAAAATAGAAACAGATAAAGTGGAGGAAAATGATATGAGTAATTCAAACGGAAGATATCATACAAAAAAAAGCGCATATACATATGGAAATGCAGCCAGACAGCTGGAAATTGCAGAACCAATAAGACAGCCGGAAAGAAAGGGCAGACATAACGAAGAAGAAGAAAAAAGAGTAAGAAAACTTCGTCAGAAAGCAGTTCAAAGAGCGCATAAGGTAAATTTCCTTTATACAGTAGCGGTAACAGGTGTTCTGGCATTTATCTTTACGGTATGTGTCCAGTATCTGCAGTTACAGTCTAATGTTAAGACAAGCTCTTCCCAGGTAGCATCTCTCGAATCAAAACTGACAAAAATGACTGCGGACAATGATATGACTGAAGTAGAAATCAATGGAAGTATTGATTATAAGGCTATTCTTGATACAGCAATTAATGAACTTGGTATGGTATATCCGGACAAGCAGCAGGTAATTGAATATAACTCTTCCGAAAGTGAATACGTTAAGCAGTATGCTGATATTCCGGAAGCAAAATAATTCTTAATTTGGAGAGCAGTTATGGCAGGAAAAAATGCAACAAGGATAAGAAAATCCAATCGTACAGATGGAAATGGTGACAGGAAAAAGAAGAGGACAGTACTTATCAGAGTTCAGAAGAAGATTAGTATTGTCTTCTTTTTGATAGGAATGGTGCTGCTTACACTGGCAGCAAAAGTGTTTTTGATTAATTATCATGATGGTGATAAATACTCAAAAGAAGTGCTGGATCATCAACAGTATACATCAACAGTACTTCCTTATAAACGAGGTGAGATCCTCGATTCAAAGGGAACCATACTGGCATATAGTGAGAAGGTCTATAATCTGATTCTGGATCCAAAGATCATTCTTTCAGATGACCGTTACAGGGAACCGACAGTAGATGCACTGGTTGAGTGTTTTGGCCTTCAAAGGGCAGATCTGGAAAATGTAATTGACTCTAATCCAGATAGCTCGTATCAGAAGCTTTTGAAAAATCTGACATCTGATCAGATCGAAGCATTTAATGATAAAGTAGCAGATACAAAGAACAATCCATTTATTAAAGGTGTATGGTTCGAGGATAGTTATATCAGACAATATCCATTTTCAACACTTGCATGTGATGTGCTCGGATTTGCATCTCCAACCAACGGAGGAGAACTTGGACTCGAAAGTTATTACAATGATACGCTTTCAGGTACAGATGGAATTTCTTATGGATACGTTGATGAAGATCTGAATATTGAACAGACCACAAAAGAACCAATTGATGGAAATAATATTGTGACAACAATCGATTATGGGGTTCAAAGTATCATCGAGGATAAAATAAAAGAATTTAATGAAAATTATGGTTCAAAAAATACTGCAGTTGTCATTGCGGATCCAAACAATGGGGAAATTCTTGGAATGGCAAGTTATCCGGTGTTTGATCTGAATAATCCAAGAGATCTGACCGGCGTATATTCCCAGGATAAGATTGATGCAATGAGTGATGATGAATACACATCGGCATTGTATGATCTGTGGAGCAATTTCGCAGTATCAACGACATATGAACCAGGTTCTACATTTAAACCATTTACAGTTGCTGCGGCCCTTGAAGAAAATGTGATCAGTGATTCTGATACGTTCCTTTGTACAGGTGCAGAAGAGGTTGGTGGTTATACAATTCACTGTCACAAGCGAACAGGACATGGTGTTCTGACACTTGAACAGGCAGTGGCACAGTCCTGTAACCCTGCGATGATGCAGATCGCTGCTAGACTGGGAATCGCAACATTTGCAGATTATCAGGCTAGATTTGGATTTGGACAAAAGACTGCTGTTGATCTGCCTGGTGAGGAACGTGGTATTGTGATCGATCCTTCAGTTATGACTGCAACTGACCTTGCAACCAATTCATTTGGACAGAATATCAATGTTAATATGATGCAGATGGTAGCAGGCTTTTCTTCTCTGATCAATGGCGGTTATTATTACAAACCACATCTTGTAAAGAGAATTGAAAAGGCAAATGGTGAAGTTGTCAGTACAACTGATACAGAGTTCATCCAGCAGACTGTTACGAAATCTACATCTGATCTGATCAAGAAATATCTGACAGCGACTGTAGAAGATGGACTTGCAAAAAATGTCAAAGTACAGGGATATTCGATTGCTGGTAAAACAGGTACAGCGCAGAAGATTCCACGTTCAGAAGATAAATATCTGATTTCATTTTTAGGATATGCACCTGCGGATAATCCAAAGTTCGTTATTTATGTTATCATTGATGAACCTTCTGCTTCAGCAGGAGCAAATGGTTCATCAGCTCCAGTTCTGACACTTTCTCATGATATCCTGGAAGCACTTCTTCCTTATATGAATGTCTATAAAGATGCAGAGGCAGAAGAAATTGGAGATACTTCACAGAATAGCGTTGAAGCTTACGATGTTGCACCTTTAAGTGATTAAAGACGGATGAAAGAACTATAGCGGCAATAACTCAATAAGCAGTAAAATATAGGAATGAATAACCCCGGTTTCTGATTAATACAATGTATTAATAATGAAATCGGGGTATTATTATGTTTTCAGTAAAAACCAGACATAGAAAAAAAATGCTGGAAATGGCAGCATGTATTCTACTGGTGCTGATACTACTGGCGGTTAAGCTCGGATACGTTATGGTATTTGAGTCGGATTATTATTTGGCAAGAGCAGAGACACTGCATGAAAGAGAGAGGAGCATTAAAGCATCAAGAGGAAAAATTCTGGATTCAAATGGGGTAGTGCTGGCATCTAATAAAACGGTCTGTACCGTTTCTGTGATACATAGTCAGATCGAAGATGAAGCGAAGGTGGTGCAGATTCTTTCATCTGAACTTGGAATTGATGAAGAAACCATACAGACAAAAGTGGAAAAAGTCACCTCAATCGAACGAATTAAGACAAATATCGATAAAGAGGTCGGAGACCGCATACGTAACTATAATCTGGCTGGAGTTAAAGTCGATGAAGATTATAAGCGATATTATCCGTATGGAGATCTGGCATCTAAAGTACTTGGCTTTACAGGCGGAGATAATCAGGGCATTGTTGGTCTGGAAGTAAAATATGATGATGCACTGGAAGGGGATAACGGTACGATCCTTACGCTGACAGATGCGTGGGGCATTGAACTGGAAGGGGCAGAAGAGAACAGGCAGGAACCTGTCGCAGGGCAGGATCTCTACACGAGCCTTGATTATAATATTCAGACCTATGCCCAGCAGTTGGCGGAGAAGGCCATGGAAGAAAAACAGGCAAAGCAGGTCTGCATAATCGTTATGAATCCACAGAACGGGGAAATTAAGGCAATGGTAAATGTACCGGAGTACGATTTAAATGATCCATATACCTTAAATTATGAGCTGTCAGAAGATGTGACAGGAGATGCTTATCAGGATCTACTGAATAATATGTGGCGTAATTTCTGTATTAATGATACTTATGAACCTGGTTCTACATTTAAAATGGTTACTGCAACAGCAGCTCTCGAATCAGGATCTGTCTCACTTAGTGATACCTATAACTGCCCAGGATACAAGATCGTAGATGATAGAAGAATTCGCTGCGCAAAAACGACAGGGCATGGTGCACAGACATTTGCAGAGACGGTTATGAACAGGTGCGAATCCATGTTGCACTGACTGGTTGTACTTAAGATTTAGAAAGGACAAGCCGTTGTATTAAAAAAAGATACGAAATATTCTGGATATAATTGACATATCTTAACCATTTGTGTATATTATTAAAAGTAAATAAAAAAACTATAAATAATTAGGAGGGCAAGATATTGAATATCTTATCTAATCTTTTTGGACTTTATAGTAATTATGGCAGCAGCTATTATTATGGTAACAGTTCATCAAGTTATAACTCAATTGCAAATTATGCTGTAGCAACAGTTATTATTGCAATTATCGCTTTAATCGCCGGAATCGTAGTATTTCTTGTATTCATGGCAAAGAGAAATGAAAACAAATTTAAAGGATTTGTTGGCTGGCTTTATGATTTCCTTAACTTCAGAAAATTATTAGCTGAAAATCTTTTAAAACTGCTCTATGTAATCGGAGCTATTTTCATTACATTATACTCATTTGTTCCATTATTTGCTGATGGACAGTTCTTACAGTTCCTTGCAATTCTGATTGGTGGAAATGTTTTAATCAGACTGATGTATGAATTCATGCTGATTACAATCATCATTTGCAGAAATACAAATGAAATTAGTAAGAAAATGGGTGGCAACGTACATACAGCTACATTTGCTGATGATGTAAATCCTGATTTCACAGCAATTAGAAATAAAGTAAAAGAAGCTGTTCAGACAGAAAAGAAAGATGTTCAGCCTGAAACACAGCAGAATAAACCAACAGTATATTGTACAAATTGTGGTGCACCTATGGATGCTGACAGTCTCTTCTGTCCATCTTGTGGCCAGAAAAAAGAAGACTAGTTTGTAATAGAGAATGAGGAAAGCACAGAATTTTATGATTCTGTGTTTTTTTCATATCAATTATTTACCAGTATGAGGAAACAGAGGAGATAAAAGCATATGTTTTGTAAATATTGTGGAGCAGAATTAAAGGATGATGCGAAGTTCTGTGCAAAATGTGGACATAGCACAGTGAACGAATCAAAACAGGATATCGAACCTATTCAGGAAAGTAAAGAAAACAGTACAGATTTAGTAGATGACAATGTAAGAGAAACAATAGATGAGGCAAAAACAGCATCGACAGATGAGGCGAAGGCAGAACCAAAAGCAGAGTTAAATACTGATCTGGAAGCAGAGCAGCAGGAAGATCTTTTTACAGAAGAATCCGATGAGGAACTGGAAAAAGAATATGATGATAATTTTAATCAGCTCGAGGATCATATATCTGAAAAAGCAGGTAACAAAAGGACTGAAAAAGCAGAAAAAATACATGCTGTAAATGTGGAGAAGCCTGTCTCAAAAGCGAAATCTGTAAAATCGGCTATGCCTGTGAACAGTGCGGTTCCTAAGACAAAGGAGCCTAAAAAAGGGCTAAGTAAAAAGACACTTGCAATTGCAGGTAGTATTGCAGCAGCGCTGGTCCTGATTGTGGCAATTTCGGTTCCATTTATCTTAAATGCTATGAATTTTGGCAAATTAAAGACAAAGATCGATACAATCGATACGGCTTATGATAATTACATTCTGGATGATTTTGTCAGCGATTATTCCATGCTGATGTCACGAAGTACTATGATCATATCCCAGAACCAGAAAAGTAAGGCTAAGGCAGCATTAAATGACTGGGATGAGTTTGAAGAAAAAGTAAAAGAGAACAACAAAGAAAAAGTAACAACTTATTTAAATGATATCAATAAACTCGATTACAGCAAAGCATATGATGATGAACTCAGCAGAGTAGAAGAGCTTAAAGCATCTATTTCTGCATGTGTGGATCAAAATGATTATTCAACACTACAGAATGATTACAATGAGTGCAAGGAAATTTATACAGATATCAATACACCTGCAAAAACAGTTAATATGTCATTTGCACAGGTAGATGCAACAAATTTCCCGACAATGAAGCTCTATGTAAATATCAAACAGTCGGATAAAGCAATTAGTGGAATTGACGCGTCCATGCTGAAAGTTACACAGACTGTGAATAATGGAAAATCTGAAAATGTGACTCTTACAAATTGTGGACAGCTGGATGGAACACAAAATCTGAATATTAATCTAATCGCAGATGTCAGTTCAGCGGAAACAGCGACAAATATGTCAAAGGCAAAAGAAGAGATTTCTTCATTCTTGGATACCGTACAGTTCGAATCTGGTGATAAAGTAGAATTGACAAAGTTCAGTGATGATGTTGAAGTATGTCAGGCTTTTAGTCAGACAAGAGAAGACTTAAAAGTGAAGGCAGCACAGCTGCAGATTGCAAAGACAAAGACAAGTTTGTACGATGCACTTTATGCAGGAATTAACAGAACTGCATCTCAGAGTGGTGCAAAATGTGTCATTGCTTTTGTTAGTGCAAAGGATAATGGAAGTAAGAGTACTGCTTCTCAGGTAATTGAAGAGGCACGACACTATAATATTCCAGTATCCATTATTACTATTGGCAACACTTCTAATTCTGATTATAAGAACATCTGTACACAGACGGGTGGAACGTATAAGAATATTAAGGATGCATCAACGCTTTCCACTGTATATCAGGACATTTATACGTCAATGAAACAGATGTATGTACTTGAATATACTGCGACAGGAACAGGAAGCTATACAGATCAGTACGGTATTTCTATTTCACTGAGCTCAAGAAAATACACAGGAAAATGTAATAATACATTTACACCGAATGTACTTTCAACGATCGATACCGACGCAGCAGCTTCAGGTACTGATGCGAATGGAAAAGCAATAACAGATGAGGCTGAAAAGGCAGTTGCAAATTATCTTGGTGGCTTTGTCAGTGCTATGAATTCCCATGATTATTCAAAACTTTCTCCTTATGTTGTCAGCGGAAGTCC
Organism: uncultured bacterium; assembly: GCA_905215405.1. Taxonomy (GTDB): domain Bacteria; phylum Bacillota; class Clostridia; order Lachnospirales; family Lachnospiraceae; genus CAJMQE01. Next base: position 395 of record CAJMQE010000085.1, on the reverse strand, counting down.
GATCGCGACGACACAGGAAGCTTATATAAAGAATGATATTAAGGAAACACTGAAGAGCTATGAGATTATATCAAAGACGCAGGTAAGCGACACAGAATGTAAGATTACGGTCAGGGAAACTTATGCAATTGATAAGGCACAGGAAACTCTGAAAATGCTTGTACAGGAAGCTACTTATGTCGTTCAGAAAGATAGCAGCGGTAAATGGCTTGTTTATGACTTTGATGGAAGTGTTAATGTGATTCAGAACATTGGCGGACAGACAGAGGAGTAATGAAGCAGTACAAAGGTTGTATAGGCAGCTCTTAATAAGTATATAGAGAATCTCCAACAGGAAACTGGCAATGGTGTTAAGTTAAGGATTCAAAGAGAAGTTAGTATCGTTTGCGATATTA
>CAJMQE010000084.1 GCA_905215405.1 uncultured bacterium | reverse complement strand
GCCAGATATTGAATTTTCAAGGTGCATAGTCAAAATCTATGTGCGAAGTTTGAGTTAATAATATAATTTGGCATGTTCTCCCCCTCTTTCTGCTATTTTTCATAGTTTAAAAAATATATTTGACATATATTATAGTTCTCTATTTATTCTACAGAAATTTGTTTTCATCGATATTGTTCTACATAATCTGACATTGATAACAATTATATACTTTGACACCTCAGGTGCCCACAAGGTGCCCAACTCAAATAGATAATCATTCCCCATTTTAAGCCACTTTCAGGATTTTACGACTTTATAATAATTACAAAAATCCCCCCTTAAAATTCTTTCAAATCCATGAAGGTAAAGAATTACAAGGAAGGACTTCCTAACCCAAAAGGGTAAAAAATGAGGTTACCTATTGGTAACCTCTTCATGCGGATGACAGGAATCGAACCTGCACTCCTAAGAACTAGATCCTAAGTCTAGCGCGTCTGCCAGTTCCGCCACATCCGCTAATATCTGACATAGCTATAATCTTATCAGACAGACATCAAAAAGTCAATAAAAAACCTTTGCACAACATCAATATATGATATAATAGGGATGCATTTTGGTCAGATGGCAGAATGCATGCAGATAACTTTTATGATAGACAATAAGAGAGGTACTAATATGAGTGAATATACAGAATATACAATTGCAAATGAGGTCATCACTGCTACCATTTCCACAAAGGGTGCAGAGCTGGTGTCAATTAAGAGAAATGCAGACGGACGTGAGTACATATGGGATGGTAATCCAAAATTCTGGAAGAGACATTCTCCAGTGCTCTTCCCTCTGATTGGAAAATATAAGAATAACGAGAGCATTTACAATGGCACTACCTACCAGATGGGACAACATGGATTTGCCAGGGATACCGAGTTTGAACTGGTTTCAAAGACAGATTCAGAAATTTGGTTTTCTATGACTGATAATGCTGATACCCTTCGGAAATACCCATTCCATTTTCAATTAGAATGTGGTTTTCAGGTAGAAGGCTCCACCGTGCATGTACTTTGGAAAGTAACGAATACGGATAAACAGACCATTTACTTTTCCCTTGGCGCACATCCTGCCTTTGCCGCGCCAGCAGACTGCAATTCCATTGATGGACATGCAAGTCTTGCCGGTTGCAAACTGCAATTTTACAAAAATGGCACACCTGTATCACAGGTTTCCTATGGTCTGTTAAGTGACGATGGTCTTCTGATGGACGGACAGCATAAACTTCCTCTGGACAACAGTGGGCATGCACTTTTTACAGCAGATCTTTTTGATCAGGACGCACTTGTTGTTGAAAATCATCAGGCTGATCAGGTCTCTATTCTCAATAACGATGGAAATGCCTTTGTTACTGTTGCATTTGATACTCCTGTATTTGGAGTATGGTCCCCTGTGCATGCCAATGTTCCATTTCTTTGTATCGAACCATGGTTCGGTCGTTGTGACCGTGAAAGTTTCTCAGGTACTCTTGCCGACCGTGAATGGGGCAATACACTTGAAGCCGGAAAAATCTTTGCAAAGAATTATACAATCACAATTGCATAACAGTTTCCACATAACAAAACGGATTCTGGTGCCTGAAGTGCCCAGAATCCGTTATTTTTATATCCAACTAACAGTTTTCTATTATAAAGTTATAAAGCTCTCATATCCCATTTCAACTCTGTCAAATGCTATATTCGACAACTTTATCATTTGTGGTTAACGCAATTGTTTCAAATTCATGGCTATTCAAATGCTATATTCTTCTACGACTCCAGCCCTGTTTAGATTTTTTCGAATCACAGGACCAACTATGGCAACAATTATAGTTTTTACCAGGTCTCCAATCAGAAATGGAGTCACCCCTGCTGCCAGTGATGCTGTAAACGTCAGATTCGTGCTATAGGCAAGCCATATCGTTCCAAATGTGGCACTGACCACCTTTCCAGCCCACATCCCCGCAAATGCGATCACCGGTCTAGCATACCAGCGATCAATAAAGAATCCACTGATAACCGCCATAAGAATAAATCCAACAAGATAACCGCCTGTCGGTCCGATCAGTTTTTGTAATCCACCACTAAAATTTGAAAATACGGGCAGACCGGCGAAGCCCAATAGAAGATAGATACAATAACTAATGACTGTCCGCTTAGTACCTACTACATACAGAATAAAATAGATTGCCAGATTCGTAAGAGACACTGGGACTGGTGTAAATGGCAGGTTCAATGATTCGGGACCCGCAATACAAATAATCGCGGCCATCAGTCCGATCAGGACCAGGTTCTGTGTACTGACAATATCTTTTCTTCTATCAGCCGTCCTGTTTTTCCCTTTCCCATCTAGGCGCATTTTCCTAGATAAGACATATTTTTGTAATGTAGCTTGTTTCTCTGACTTTCCCATCACTGCACCTCACAAGTTTCTCTTTTTAACTGAAACCCAAGTTGTGCAAGCATTTCCATATCCTGCTTTGTGCTGGTTCCAACTGTTGTCAGCAGATCCCCTGTCAGCGCCGCATTAACTCCAGCTTGAAAAAGATCCCGACCACCATCTTTAAAATAGCTCCTTCCAGCAGCGATTCGAATAGCTGCTGTTGGATTAAGATACCTAAAGATTGCCATTGTCCGCAGGATATCATCTTTCTTCATCGGCTCCAGTCCACCAAATGGCGTTCCACTTACAGGAATCAGTGCATTGACCGGAATCGAGCTGATCCCGAGTTCTGACAGGGACAGTGCCATATTGATCCTGTCCTCCCAACTTTCCCCCATACCAATAATTCCACCACAGCATAAATCAAGCCCGGCATCCTGAATCTTCTTAATTTCGTGAATTTTATCCTGAAATGTATGGGTCGTACAGACATTTTCAAAGTTTTCCTCAGATGTTTCAATATTTTCATGATACATACTGACGCCGGCCTCCTTCAGACGTTTGAGATCGGCTTCCTCCAAAAATCCATGTGATGCACACAGAATCATATCTGGATATTCCTCATGCATTTTGCGGTAAGCCTTCAATGCCTTCTCAAGATCTTCCTTGCTCAGAGAGCGTCCAGCTGTCACGATGCAATAACGGTCAATTTTCTGTTCTGCTGCCCGCTTTGCCCCTTCCATGATTGTGTCCATATCAATAAAGTCGGATGGTACACAGGCTGTTTTATGATGTCCGGACTGAGAACAGAATTTACAGTTCTCACTGCATCTTCCACTCTTTCCATTGATGATTGCACATAGATCTGCTCTGTCTCCACATAGCTTTTTTCTGATCAGATCTGCTCCCTGCATCAGCACTTGCAGGTCTTCATGCAACAGAAATGTGAGATCTTCTCCTCTTTTCAGTCTTCTTCCATTTACAATTTCTTCTGCTACTCCCATAACTATCATTCCTCTTTTCCGCATATTTTTCTTGCCACCACACCAATATTGTTTTGTACAACAGTGTCAGCCTCTTACTTGCCGTACTACATACCAATAAGGCTTTACCTACTACAACGTCAATATTGCTTTCTGTACTACACTCCAATATTGCTTTCCATACTACACTCCAATATTGCATTCTGTACTCCACTCCAATAAACGTTTCACACTGCAACTCCATTACCGCTTTCTGCGCTGCTCGTCATTACGACATTTCGCATATCAAGCCAATAACACTTCGCACGCTACAATCTAATACGACTTTTCACACTGCAATCTAATACAACTTAGCGCATAGCAAATTGATTTCTCCATTCCAATGTTAACCCATAAAAATAAAGAGTTCACATTTAGTAAATGTAAACTCTTTTCCATTATTTGTCAACCTTTCTTCTTGCATTGGTTAACATTGCATTTTATGACAGTTCTATACCATCCTGTATTTATTCTGATTTAAGCTTCCATCCCCGCCTGCTGTCCCATTTTATTCATAAATAAATGGTTGAACAGTGCAATGGTTCTGCCAACTCCGATGACTGCAACGACCGTACCAAAACCAATGCCGATCATGCCATTTCCCGTCAACATTCCGATGCAGAATGTGATTATGATATTCAGCAGGTCGAAACAATTCTTCACAAATCCCATATTTTTATGAGATCTATCCGCAATTGCCTGCACGATTCCATCGCCTGGATTTGGAACCAGTCTCATATTAACTGACATTGCAGCACCTATTCCTGTTAAAACAACTGCTACAACAAGCAGAAGGAAGTTCTGCCACAGCGCGGTCATCTCAAAATTGTACATGCCCAGAAAAAGATTCATGATTCTTGTAAATACAATTGCCAGGGGAATTTGCAGAATATCAGTCAATCTGGCATTTTTCCCACAAAGGACAAACTGAATTACAACGAACAGACAATAGATGAGCAATGTAATATTGCCAAAATTCAGATGTCCAATCGTTGAAATGCTGTAAGGAACAGAGACAATAGGAGAAACTCCAAGTCCTGTCTTGGTGTTCAAGGTAATACCAAGTGCAAGGATCAGCAACCCTAACAGATAATAAATGCCTCTATATACCTTTTGTATCATTTGTGTATTCATATTTGTTCGCCTCTTTCAAATCTTTTAAGTCTTCCTATTACAACTACCGACCTATTTATTATAAGCCCGAAAATATGTTTGTTCAAGTTTGCCACATAGAAGACCCCGGGCACAACCGCATTCACGCTGTTTGTCCGGGGTCTCTGAATTTCCTATATTTCCTGTATTTCCTGTATTTCCTGTATTTCGTGTATTTTTTGTATTTCTATCTTTCCTTTATTTCAGATATTTTAACTTTTACATTTCTGATATCATTCTTACTTCTACAATCTTTATGCAATGACCTCAGTTTTTTCTAGATTTACGATTTTAGCAAATTCTGGTTTCAGGCTGGCACCACCAACGAGTCCGCCATCAATATCCGGCTGACTAAAGATCTCGGATGCATTTTTTGCATTAACACTGCCACCATACAGGATTCTGACCTGCTGTGCGACTGCGTCACCATAGATTTCAGCGATATCCTGACGGATTGCTGCACAAACTTCCTGTGCCTGCTCGCTGGTAGCAACTTTTCCTGTACCGATTGCCCAGATTGGTTCATAGGCTACAATACATTCTGCTGCATCTTCTGCACTGACATCTGCAAATGCACTTGTTATCTGTTCTTTGATCCATGACATTGTAACACCCTGTTCTCTCTGCTCAAGAGTCTCTCCACAGCAGATAATTGGTGTCAGATCATGTTCTATTGCCTTTCTGACTTTCCTGTTGATCATTTCATTGTCTTCATGAAAATACTGACGTCTTTCTGAATGTCCCAGAATTACATGGGTTACCCCTGCATCTGTCAGCATTTCTGCTGATAATTCACCAGTAAATGCGCCATTTTCCTCATAATACATATTTTCAGCACCAACTTTAATGCCTGTTCCCCTTACTGCTTCCATAACAGGTACAATATCAATTGCTGGAACACATACCACAACTTCTGTATCCGGGTTCTGGATCTGAGGCTGTACCTGCGCGATCAGTTCACCAGCCCTGCTTGGTGATATATTCATTTTCCAGTTTCCTGCTACTACTTTCCTTCTCATAAATTTACCTCCGTCTTTACATGTGCCGCTATAACCACGCTGTAAACTCAGATGTCTTCCCCTGTTGCACGGCACAATTCGTTAATAAGTGTTTGTACCTTTGCCTTAATTACATACACGCTCCCACGCGTATACATAAGAAAACTTATTCTGGCGGACTTCGGAATCCTCCAGCGATTATGTACTCATATCCCATCCTATGAGCGTTCTATCCCTGTACGACCACCTTATTGGGTTCGGATTCCCCGATAGTGTACAGGCATACTATAATCATATTCATTATATCATTAAAATAGACACAATTGGGGCTGTTAATAATTTAACAATTGTGCTTAGCAAAAATATAACATACTTCACCTTAAATTTCTACCCCTTTTTCCGTATTTTGTATTTTTTTTGATACAATTACGAACATAAAAAAAGAGATGCTATCTTTTCACCATTATGGATCCGGCGAAAATATAGCATCTCTTTTCATTTATCATTACCAATTTAACCATTTACTATTTTATTAATGCGTATCATTGGTTTATAACTTATGTTCCTGTTATCTTTGTTCCCCTTACCTGTGTTTCTGATAACTGTGCTTCTGTTATCTGCGCTTCTGATATCTGTGCTTTTATTATCTGTGTCGTTTCCCTTACTGAAGCATTTCAGACTGCTGGATGTCACTCTGTCCCTGAACATCCTCTGCATGCAATTCTTCTGACTGCTGTGACACAGGTGTCTGACTCATACTTTCTATTTCGTGTTTTTCTTCAGACTGTTGTGTACTAGACTGCTCTGTAGTCTGCTGCTCGGCTGGCTGTTCTGTAGTCGGCTGCACTGGCTCAACCTGCTCCGTAGCTGCATTTTCTGTAGCTGTCTGTGTCTGCTGTTCAACTGATGGCTGTGTAACAGGCTGTGCCATTTCACTTGTTGTATTTGTCTCTTCAGGCAGTACAGCAACTCTTCCCTCTGCCTTACCAAAGTTAATGAAGTGATTATAGTAATCTGCCAGCTTTGTACCAAATGCTTCCTGCAGATCTGCATAACGACTTCTATATACAAGTACATCAAAGTCCGCTTTTGCACGTCTTCCCTCATTCATACCGAAGTTGATAAAGTGCTGCAGAACCATAATATCATCATTTCCATAAGCTGCCTTTACATCTGAATTATGATCCACATAATATTGATAGTCATAGACATCTTTATAATCTCTGCCATTTATTTCAGTTATCGGATTCTGTACCATTGTTACTCCGCTTGTTATCCTGCCTTCATACTGACCAAAGTTAATGTAATGATAATAGTAAGCAGAATTATCTTCCCCGTAAAATGCCTTTCTTAAATCCGCATTTGCAAGCTTATAGGCACTTACCTGAAATGTTCCATTTCCTGAGCGTCCTTCCTTCATACCAAAATTCACAAAATGATTCAGGACTGCAATATCATCATTGCCAAATGCTTCCGCCACATCAGGATTCTGAGCTATGTAAGTATCGTAATTATAAACTGCTGCATAATCTGTTCCGTTCATCTGATGAACAGGTCTGTCAATATTACTGTAACCGGTCGCGATTCTGCCTTCTGCTTTTCCAAAATTGATGTAGTGCATATAATAAGCCTTGTAGTCATCGCCAAATGCATTTTGCAGATCGGGATACAGATTCTTGTAGGACATCACATCAAAGTCAGCACATCCATGACGATGTTCTGCCATACCGGATTCCACAAAATGTTTCAACAGGACACGTTCATCACTACCAAGAATATCCACAATATCCTTATTGTTTTCTGCATAATAAGCTGCGTCAAAGACATCTTTATAATCTACACCTTTATAGACCGTTCCAGTTTCTTTATAAAGTCCAAAGTAATTTGCGATTCCCTTTGCATCTGCTATTCCGAAATTGCGAAGCATTTCGTCAGAACTTAAATACTGATCATAGTCAGAATCATCGGACATGTAAGCATGTTCTACAATAATTCCTGGGAAACCATATAATTTAGAATTTCTGATCACACTGTAATAATCAGTCACAGATCCATCCGGATATGTATCCGCATCATTGCTTGTTCTGGTCTTTAATCCTCTGTTCTCCATACCATACTGCATCAGCTGATTCATAATACAGCTGCTCACATTATAGCCGATTGTACTGAATTCTCCTCTGTAATTACCATTTGGGTAATAGATCTCGGTACCCCTGTCCCCTTCATCTCCTGCATTATTATGAAGACTGACAAAGAGATCTGCATCACGATCGCTTGCATACTGCACACGACTGAGCAGACAATTGCTGGTAGATGTTCCTGGGAATGCACAGGACATGGATGATCTGGTCAGATACACGTCCACACCCTCATACTGTTTCAATTCGTTATAGCAAGCCAGTGCGATCTTTAAATTCAACTCTTCTTCGCGAGTATCATGATAATAAGCACCAGTGTGTGTCTCATCATGTCCCGGATCAAGTACGACCACTACATTTCCTGCTGCGTATGCCTGATTTGCACCTGCTCCAAAAACTACAAATGTAGCGCAGACTGCAAACAGAAATACCATCATTTTTGTTAACTTTTTCATACCTTCCTCATTTCTGTACGGCCAACGACCCTACGCAATTAATCAAATGGATACTTGCTTCATTCGATACTTCTCCCTCGTATCCGCTAATAAGTGAATAAATAGTACTACGTTCCTAGTACATATTTAACATATTATACTTATTTTACCATAATCATACAATTTCTGCATCAGAAAATGTGACAGGAATCTTACCTTTTTATTCCATCCATTTCTGGATAATCATCCCGGATATTTCCGCCAGTACTGGAACGACTTTCTCTATTCCATTTACATAAAATTTATGCTAAAATACATGTAAATTTGCCAAAAAACGAAAGAGGTAGATAAACTATGACAAAAAAAGAAATTTCTGAACTCAAAAAACAATTCACTCCCGATAACAGCGTCATTACCAGAATCTGTGGATGCTATGTCGACGGGGATAAGGATGTAAAGCTGAAGATGAAACAGGCATTCCATTCCCTTCCTGAAGAAGATGCTTTTAAATACTTTGAAATATTTAAAAAATCCATGTCCGGTACCATCGGTAAAAATCTTCTGAATATGGAGTTCCCACTGAACCAGGAGATGGAAGGCGGTACACAGGAATTTCTTCTGAAACTGCGTGACAGCAAGTTAGAAGACGATGAAATGATCGATGAATTTTATCAGAAGATCATTGAGAATTACAGCTACGGCCAGAACTACTACATAATCTTAATTCATGGAGTCTATGATGTTCCAGGTAAATCCACTTCCGGCGAGGAAATGTTCGATGCCTCCGACATCGTCTATGAATACATCATGTGCAGTATCTGTCCGGTCAACCTCTCAAAGGCTGGTCTTGGCTATAATACAGAGAAAAATACGATTGAAGAGCGAATTCGTGACTGGGTCGTGGATGCCCCTGCAAAAGCATTTCTGTTTCCTGCATTTAATGACAGAATGTCTGATATTCATGCAATGCTCTACTACTCCAAGAATTCAGAAGATCTGCAGCCAGAACTGATTGAAAATGTATTTGGAAGTTCCAGCATGCCGATGTCCGCAGATGACCAGAAAGAAACATTTCAGGCTATCATTCAGGAAACTCTTGGAGAAGACTGCGATTATAACGTTGTCCGCAATATTCACGATAATTTGAATGATATGATTGAAGAGAAAAAAGACGAACCAGAACCACTTGTACTTACTAAGACAGATGTCAGACATTTATTTGAAAAAAGTGAAGTACCAGATGAGAAAATGGAGACTTTCGATAAAGGTTTTACAGAAATAGCCGGCGATCGCACGGAACTGGTTGCAACTAATATTGCAAACACAAGAAAATTCAATATTGCAACACCAGACATCGAAATCAAAGTAAATTCTGACCGCACTGATCTGATTGAAACAAAGATCATCGATGGTCGTCAGTGCCTGGTCATTGCAGTTAATGATCACATAGAAGTCAATGGAATCAATGTTCGCACGCTTCATACCGATGAATACGAATATGAAGAATAAAGAACGGACAAAGCTATATCCGTCCTTACCGACTCTATAATCAAAAAATGTCCCTGACACATGGAACCGTTATGCACCTGTCAGATCACCGATCTGGCAAATGTAGAACAGAACACCTTGTGTCCGGGACATTTTTTATATGTATTACTCTATAAAAGTTATTCTGCCTGGCCAGAGATATCTGCCATATCGACCATAACGACACGATGACCGTCTAACAGCTTATTCTGAACTTCAACAAATGTACAAACTTTAAAGATTCTTCCATCTTTGCTTTTTACTTCATGCTCGTAGCAAGCTTTATTGGAATACACAAATGTTTCTCTGAGTTCTTTTACGAATGCTCTGACATCCACATTGTTCATAATATCCATACAACGAAGACCGTTTGCCATGTCATTCTTGTCATATCCAAAAAGCTTTGTGAATCCTTCATCAATATTAATAATTTTACCACTTCTTAACTCTGCATAATACTGTGCATGAGCAACCCTGTTTACATTTAATTTATTATTTTCCATGCCTCTTATCTCCAATCCTGTATTTCTTACTCCTGCATATTCATCCTTTCGAATACACTACCCTGCTGATATCGTGAACTGCTTTGAGCTGTCACATTTCTCATACCCTTATTATAACATTACAGGACATAGTTTTCCAGTAAAACGTACAATCACGACAGATTCTGACACTTTTCCCAAAATTCATTCTACTCTGTCGGAATTCTATTCGCATTTTGACATATCCGTCTCGCTTTTTATTTTTCGGTCTTATTCATTTGAGACGAATTTTGCCACTATTCACAGCGAAGAATATAACTTTGTATCTGTTCGGCCCTGTTTTTCCACGTATGAACGGTCTTCGCCTGCTGATATCCACATTCTGCCATCTCTTTTAACCTTGCTTTGTCATTAAGTAATACATCAACGATATCTCCAAGCCTGTCCATATTTTCCGGCTGATAAAATGCTACATTTTTGCCATCCTGCAATACTTCTTTCAGGTATTTGCTTTCATCCGTCAGGGATACGGCCCCATTCAACATAGAATTAAAAATTCTGTCGTGTGCGCCATCTTTGAACCATGGCATGACATTCAGAGAAATTTTGGACTGTGCGATCATCTCCAGACACTTTCTGGAATTGACTCCACCTCCCTGAATCAGATTTTCCGGATGTTTGCAACTGAGTGCATTCCATCCTGCACCAAATGTATGTACCTGATGTCCACTGTCTACAAGCGCTCTGACCGCTTTTTCCCGATAGGTGAAACGAACCCACAGATCGATAAAAATCATATTAGGATAACAATCTCTCATCTGGCGATCCGACATACGTCCAATTTCTTCTTTCATCCTGCGCTCTGCAACCTCTTCCAGAGTCCGTGAAGGATATTGAATCAATTCATCAATGATTGTGTGGTAGAAATGAATATATTCTTGATCCATATCTTTAATGTACTTTTCGAATGTTTCCGGTCTTGTATAATTTCCAGTAAATACAATATCAATCGGACGTTCCTCCATAGGCATCACTTCTCTGTCCCTGAGCTGCGTTCCTCCCAGCGGAATAAATGCCGCACTGTCCAAATCAGGAAAATATCGTTTCATATAAGTCCTGTGCAGACGGTCTATACTGATCTGATGATAATTGTCCGGCAGAAGCGGAATATATTTGTGGTAGTAATAGGGATGATCCAACACCATATTAAAAACAGGAATCTGATTTCGCTGCCAATAGCTGATTCCGTGTGTATCATAGATGAATGGCTCAGCCTCCAGTCCATGAAAATTAAATGTGAACATCACAGTATTTCCCATCTCATAGAAATCTGTCATATCCATAAAGCTCTGCTGCTCATTCATAAAATCATAGAAAAATATCTCATAACCCATTTTTCGAAAATATCTTGCCAGTTCAAAACTAAAAAATTCCTGTGTCTCTACCCCACCCTTAAAAAGAATTAATTTTGTCTTCATTTATACGCCTCATCTTGTGTCATTCACTCATATAATGCTATTTGTAAATTCCATTATACTATCTGTCATGTAAAAGAACTTCAAAATTGTAACTTCTCATTCTATTACTTTCTATTACGTTCTATTACGTTCTATTACGTTCTAAATCTTTTTATTTTTATATTTTCATTCATTCTTTTCTTACTTGTACAGTGTTTCAAGCACCGAGAAATAGTTTTCAAATGTTTTGCTGCAACACATTGGATCCAGAATTGTAATTCCATCCATTTTCATTCCGAGAAGTGCGAACGACATTGCGACACGATGGTCTTCAAACGTCTCTATTTCCGCCATATTTGCATTTTCTGGTCGAATTGGATGAATTACAACACCATCATCTTCAGACTCGCAATTTGCGCCAATTTTATTTAAATTCGTAATCATTGCCTGAATCCTGTCTGATTCCTGCAATCTGATATGAGCGATATTTTGAATGTGGGTCTCTGTCGTTGCAAATGCAGCCATTGCCGCCAGCGTCAGTGCCTGATCAGAAAAATCATTCATATTTACTGTAATACCTGGATAAATGCCTTGTTGTGGTCCTGTCAGACGAATGCCTTCTTCTTCCTCTGTATAGGTAGCGCCCATTGCCTTGAGCACTTCGAAGAACCGAATATCACCCTGCATGCAATTAGAATGCACATTTCGCACCAGAATCGTACTCCCTGTCATAACTGCTGCCCCATAGAAATAACAAGCCGCTGATACATCCGGTTCGATCTGATAAGTACATGCCTGATACCGTTCTCCTTTGGCAACTGTATAGACCGCACCGTCAAACGTAACATGACATCCGAACTGTTCCATCATTTTCGTTGTAATTCGAATATATGATCCTTCTTTTTTCTCACTGGTAATGCGAATACAGATCCCATTTTCAAGCATAATCCCCGTCATCATCAATGCGCTTAAGAACTGGGTGCTCTTACTGATATCAATTGCCACTTCTGCTACCGAAGCCTCTGCTATTTTCGTTTTCGCACTGGCATTTTTACAGCCTTTTACCCGTACTGGCAAGAAACCTTCCTTTTCAAGATACGTAAATTCTGCTCCAAGCGATTCCAGTGCATCAAATAATGGTCTCATTGGACGGGCCTTCATCTGCTCTGATGCCTGAATCTCATAAATACCATCTGACAAAGCAAGCATAGATGTCAGAAATCTCGCAGCTGTTCCTGCACTCCCAACATAAATGCTTCCTTCACTTTTTGGTAATCTACTTCCATGTCCAGTAATTGTTACTCTGGCATCTTTTTCTTCGATCTGGATTTCATATCCCAGCGAAATCAGTGACTGTAAAAAGCAACGGGAATCGTTGCTGAAAAGTACTCCATTAAGAACTGTTGTCCCTTCTGCCAGAGCAGCTATGAGTAAAGCTCTGTTCGTAATACTTTTTGATCCCGGTACACTGACCACCTTATCAAAACGATCTGCGAGTTTCTTTACATGATACTTTTCCATCCTATTCTCCATTCCTGCGCTACATCGTGAGCATCATAAAGCTGCGCTGTATTTGTGCGCATTTCATTTAGTCATTTGAATCGTACTTTCTGAACTGTATTGCTGATTAAGAAATTTGAATATTCAAAAAGTGCCAGAAACAAAATGTCTCTGGCACTCTTATATTAGTGAGACCACCGGGGTTCGAACCCGGGACACCTAGATTAAAAGTCTAGTGCTCTACCAACTGAGCTATGATCCCATAAACTATTTAAAAATTTGGAACACATAAATATATTCGCCTTAGATAGGGTCTATGCAATCCTAACTGGGCTAGCTGGATTCGAACCAGCGTAATGCAGGGATCAAAACCCTGTGCCTTACCGCTTGGCGATAGCCCACTAATGCGACGGCTTAGCCTGCGCAATATCTATATGAAGGTGGATACAGGGATTCGAACCCTGGGCCTCCAGAGCCACAATCTGGCGCGCTAACCAACTGCGCTATACCCACCACAAAAAAATAGTGTGCCCGGGGGGATTCGAACCCTCGACCCACGGCTTAGAAGGCCGTTGCTCTATCCAGCTGAGCTACGAACACACAGAGCGGGTGATGGGAATCGAACCCACGTATCTAGCTTGGAAGGCTAGTGTTCTACCATTGAACTACACCCGCAGTTTATTTAATTGTAAGAGAACATGCTATCAAGTGTTCTCAGTCGGGGTGACAGGATTCGAACCTGCGACCTCTTGATCCCAAATCAAGCGCTCTAGCCAAGCTGAGCCACACCCCGATATATCTAGGTCATTCGCTGTGTCTGTGTTGCTTGTGTACCGCAGCGACAAGAATGATTATATGACATAGTGGGGTAAATGTCAACACTTTTTTCGATATTTTTTTGCTTTTTTTTGATTCAGTTCTCAAACCCGCATAAATACTGGATTTCTATGCGTATTTTTTTTCATATTTTTTGTATTGTGAACTGCTTTTTTTCAAAAAGTTACAAATAATCTGTTACAAAAACATGCTTTACTATTATCAAATATTTGCTCCTGTAACAGATATTTTAACCACTTTTTTTAATTTTATAACAAATTCTGTTTTCACTTCTAAATGATACTACTTCTTCATTTTCTTTTAGTCAGGATCACTGACTGCCTTTAAAGTAAATTTCAATTCCTGATTGTCATCTATTTCCAAAATAACATAGGTTGGTTTTCTATCAGCCTGTCTTGGATAAGACAAACTTCCTGGATTGATCATGATCACGTCACCATCCGTATCGATCACCGGACGGTGCGTATGACCGAACATTGCAATATCTGCACCTCTGCCAATGGCTTCTCTTCGGAGTACATCCATTCCCACTGAAACATAATAGTAATGTCCATGCGTCAGAAATGCCCTGTACTCTCCTATTTCAATAATCTTTTCCCGTTCCAGGTCTGAATAAAAATCATTATTTCCCGCTACGATCTCCAGCTTACAACCGGCCAGTGCTTCAATATAATCTTCTTCCCCCTCTGCGTCACCAAGATGGATCAGCATATCGATAGGGCCTTCTGCTTTTAAGGCTTTTATTAAATTTTCGTGACGCCTGTGGGTATCGCTAACGATCATTATCTTCTGCATAAACCTGATCCTTTCTTTCTAATCCGTTTCGTCTGTTTCGCTATAACCTTTTCCACAAATCCTTCTGTTCGTTCTGCTCTGCTTCAACAAACTTGCCTACAGATGCAGTTTTTCTTTCATCAGCTCTAGTGCCTTTCCTCTGTGACTGATCTTGTTTTTGATTTCAGGAGATAATTCTGCTGTAGTCGCATCATATTCTGGAATATAGACGATTGGGTCATAGCCAAATCCATTTTCTCCTTTTTCTTCATAGCCGATAACGCCTTCAATAGTTCCTCTTGTTGTCTCAACCCTGCCATCTGGAAATGCGACTGCAATTGCGCACACAAAACGGGCAGATCTGTCGTTGCCTTCTACACCTTCCAGTCTGTCGATGATTGTTTTATTCTTTATATGATAAGAGGTATCTTCTCCAAGATATCTTGCAGAATAAATGCCAGGTTCCTTGTTCAGATAATCAACTTCCAGCCCTGAATCATCTGCCATTGCGATTTCACCAGTCAGTTCCATAACTGTCTTTGCTTTAATAATTGCATTCTCCTCAAATGTACTGCCATCTTCGACTATATCTGCCTTTACTCCGGCCTCTTTCATAGAAACCACATCGTAATCCAGATCTTTTAAGATCATTCTGACTTCCTTCATTTTGCCTTCATTTCCTGTTGCAAAAATAATTCTCTTCTTCATCCTGCACTCCATTTCTGCTTTCTTATCATTCCATTAGTTTTTACCAGCTATTGTTCTGTACCTACTGAATTAAAGCTACTTATTATAAATCTTCCAATAAATACTCCACTGTATGTTACCTGGTTCAACTGCACGAAACCTATTCCAGGGTACCTGCGAATTGTGTAGCCTCACTGTATCTTGGCATAATATATGTTCCACTGTAACTATCTGCTGCTCTGTACCTGCTGCCTTGTGTCGACTCCACTGTACCTAATAATATATGTCCTACTATAGTTTCCTGCTGTATTGTACCTGTGTACTATACTTGCTGCCTTGTACCTGCTGCTTTGTACCTGCTGCTTTGTATCTGCTGCTTTGTATCTGCTGCTTTGTATCTGCTGCTTTGTATCTGCTGCTTTGTA
>CAJMQE010000083.1 GCA_905215405.1 uncultured bacterium | reverse complement strand
AAAAAGTAAGAAAAAGCGAGTTAACAAGAGAAAAACTAAGATAATTATGGGAGGTAAATAATAAATGTTTGGTTTAAAAAAGAAAGTACAGGAAACACAGGAGATTCATAACACAGAAAGCATTACGGAGAGTTCTATGACATCCAAAGATGTCAGTGAAGTGGTTCATCCGGTAAAAGTGATCGGAGACCGACTGCAGGAGACAAAGGAAAAAATGCAGGACGAAGAGGCAACGACAATTCAGGAAGTGCAGAACATTAAAGAAGCATTTCACAGTGTCGTGGACAAGGCGGACAGCATACATACGGATATCAACAGTATTAGTGAGTCTTTTCAGAATGTAAAGGATGTAACTGCGAATATGGACAATATCGTTGCAGATATGCAGAATGTTGTGTCAAATACCCATGTCAGCATCAACGAACTTAGAAATTGTTCTGACGGAGTAGAAAATAAATTCGTGGATATTCAGGAAGTATTCGAATCATTTCAGGGAAGTTTTGGAGAAATCAAACAAGCACTTGATAATATTATAGGAATCGCCAACCAGACAAATCTGCTGGCTTTAAATGCTTCTATTGAAGCTGCAAGAGCAGGAGAACATGGCAGAGGATTTGCTGTCGTTGCAGATGAGGTCAATAATCTGGCACTGGAAATTAAAAATCTGGTCGGCAATGTCAATGAGAGTATGATCGGTCTGAATGAAAAGGCACAGACGCTGACACAATCAATTGAAGAGACAAATGAAGCATTGTCCCAGTCAAGAAATCATGTGCAGAAGACAGAGGAAACTGTCAATTCATTAAAAGACGTTGCAGAAAGTGTCATTGATGAAAAGAGTAAGATGACTTCAACGATTGCAGACTGTGATGAAAGAATTGCAAATGTAGAGTCAAATGTAACGGATTCCAAGCGTTATTATGATACTGTTGAAGGAAATATCAACAATCTTGCGAACCAGATCACCAAAAAGGGTCTGTTGTACGAAAATATGAATAATCTGCTGGAGCAGGTTGATCCACTTGTCGATACGATCTGCAGAGATCTGAAATAAACGACATAAGTACAAATAGAAAAGAAATAGAATAGAAAAGAAATAGAATAGAAAAGAAATAGAATAGAAATTAAAATAGAATAGAAATTAAAATAGAATAGAAATAGAAATCAGGAAACTGCAGGAAACAATTCAATTGTACCCTGCAGTTTTTTTATATCAAAATAAAAGTTGCAAAAGATACATTTTTGTTGTAAAAACAACAGATGTATATAGGGAACATATGGTATTTTATTGGTAAGCCAACAGAGGAAAAGAAACGAAGAAATCAGAAAGTAACACATTTTCCATTTGATACACATAGTGTGGCTTTAACTGCAGATAATAAGTGATAGAAAATCAGGAGGTAATGAAGATGAGTAATCAGAGTAATGCAAAGGTAACAAAAGACATGACAATTGGTGAGGTCTTACAGATCATGCCGGAATCAGCTGATACGCTGATGGAGTTTGGTATGCACTGTCTTGGCTGCCCATCCTCTCAGATGGAATCACTGGAAGATGCCTGCCAGGTACATGGAATGAATGTGGAAGATCTATTGAAAAAATTAAACAGGGAGTAAACAAATGAGTGCATTTTTAGGACCAATTCACACATGGTTATTTAATAAAATTAAAATACAGAACGAACTGACAGATCATTTACTGGATTATGCAGTTCAAAATTATAAAAATTCAGAACTTGGAAAACTAACAGATAAAAGATATGGAAAGCTCGAAGTAGGAGAACTGCAGGACATTGTGGATGAAAGTAATATTCATGGCTGGTTGCAGGAAAGAGTGAGCTTGGTCGAAAACAGATTGGCATACGTAGTGACAGAATTAGTGAACAACTATGAGGGCAGTATGAGTGCAATCCGTGCCATTGCAGAAAAGACAGGAGAGCAGCACAGGGTCCTTGCCGCAGAAAGCGCAAAAGAAGCATGGAAAAAGGTCGAAGATACTGTCCTTGATGGAATGCCATGCGATATGGTCAATAAGATCACAGAACAGAGTGATACAGAGGTTCGCTATGAAGTTGTCAATCCGATCCATGAAAAATACTGGACAATGATCGGAGCAGACGTAGAAAGCTTCTATGAAATTAAGACGAGCCTGATTCAGGGAATGTTAAAAGAAACTGGATATCAGTACGAAAGATGCAGTGAGACGAGCTGGAGAATATACGGAGAGGATTAAGAGTTATGTACGGAATTGAAATACTGGAAAAAGAACATGATAATATTATAAGATTCAATCAGGTAGTCAGAAAAATGTGTATCCTGCTGATGCAGGGACAGGATCCGGATATAGCAGATCTCTACAGTCTGGTGGATTTTGGACGTAATTATGCAGATAAACAACATCATGGAAAAGAAGAAAAAATTCTTTTTGACCGTATGTTAAAGGAAATGGGTCCCCTTGCGGACAAGCTGATTCGAAACGGTATGCTTGTAGAACATGATCTGGGCAGACTTCATATGAAACAGCTGGAGGAAGCAATAACCGCATATAAGGAAGAGGCTTCCTTGGATGCAAAGCTTGATATTATTATGAATGCCAGTGGATATGTAGATCTTCTGAACAGACACATTGAGAAGGAAAATACAGTTGTCTATACATTTGCACAGAAGCAGTTAAAGCCTGAAGTACTTGCGGACGTCAATGAACAGACAGAAGTATTTGAAAAGGAAGCAGCACAGCAGGGCGTACAGGAAAAGTACCTTGCACTGCTTGCAGAGCTGGAAAGAAAATATGGACAGGAAATCAAGTAAAAGAAATGCGGATGCAGGAATACCAGTAAAGATTACGCTGGTGTTCCTGTTTTTTTGGTGAAGAACAATGGAATGGAGATGGGTGAGGCATGAATGAGAAAATATATGAATTTCAGGCAGTTATAAAAAAAGTACCAGATATCAACGGAGCATATATCGATTTTCCTTTTGATGTAGGGCAGGAGTTTGGAAAGGGAAGGGTCAAGGTACATGCAACATTTGATGGAGTGCCCTATGATGGCAGTCTTGTCCGTATGAAGACGGTAAATCATATCATAGGTATCCGAAAGGATATTAGGGAAAAGATCGGAAAACAGCCAGGAGATATGATTTCGGTCACGATTTGGGAGAGAGAATAAATGTAAAATTAATGTAGTTATTGACATATGCTCATAATAGTCTATAATAAGGTGAAAAGGAAACTTGGAGGATAAGCAGATGAAAATAGCAGTAACATATGAAAATGGACAGGTATTTCAGCATTTTGGACACAGCAGTCAGTTCAAGATCTACGAAACAGCGGATAAGAAGATCGTCAGTAGCGAAGTAATGGATACCAATGGTAGTGGACATGGTGCACTGGCAACGCTTTTGAACGAATGCAAAGTGGACACACTGATCTGCGGAGGAATCGGTGGAGGCGCAATTGCCGCCCTAAAAGAATGTAATATTCAGGTATTTGGCGGTGTTACAGGAAATGCTGATGAGGTAGTTGAAGCATATTTGAATGATAGTTTGAATTACAATCCAAACGTACGCTGTAGTCATCATGAGCATGAACATGATGGACATGAGCACACATGTGGTGAACATGGATGTGGAAATGGTTCTTGTGAACATTAGAAAGATGTTTGCTTGTGCTGGAATTTAAAGTGGGCTATAATATAGGAATCTGTTTTGTTTAGGAGGTATCAGGTTTGGCAAGACCAACGAAGTTACGTAAAATAGATCATATTCCTGCGGTTCCGTTTTTTGTTCCAGCAGAGGAAAAAGAAGATGGTGTAGACGTCAATATTCTTTTGCTGGAGGAAATGGAAGCTGTACGATTAAAGGATCTGGAGGGACTTGAGCAGGCGGAATGCGCTGAGCGAATGGAAGTATCCAGACCGACATTTCAGAGAATTCTGCTTTCAGCAAGAGAAAAGATCGCAGATAGTCTGGTCAATGGAAAAGTGATCCATATTGAAGGCGGCAATTATACCCGGAATATCTGTGCTGTGATCTGTCAGGACTGTCACTTTGAATGGAAGGAAAGTTATGAAAATCTTGCTAAGATCAGGCAGGGAACATACAGCTGTCCAAAATGTGGTTCGGATAAGATCGGATGCAGAAAATCCTGTAGTGGACAATTCTGCAGGAAGCATTGTCACAGACATTGCATGAAGATGGAAAGAGACGTAGATGATTAACATCTATGTCTTTTTTTGTATCTAGAGACAGGAAAATGACTGATTACATGTGGCAGGAAGAAAAGGAATGACATATTTTATGGGAAAAATGCATAAGAATAATTGAACCAGTATGGGGCAATTCTAACAAAAAAAGTCTGGTTTACATAAAAAAGCTTACGAAAATAGTTTTTTTCTGTTAAAATAGAATAGAGACAAGGAAAAGATGACAATCAGGGCAACAGTAAGGAGAATTTGATTATATGTTCGAGGTAGGAAGTTATATCGTAAGCAGTAACAATGGAGTTTGTAAAGTCGCTGAGACAGGACCTATGCATATGGCAGGTGCAGATACAAAGAGAGAGTATTATACACTGGAACCGGTCTATGTAAGTGGAAGTAGGGTATTTACTCCAGTTGATAATACAAAAGTAAAGATGCGTGAAATACTGAGCAGACAGGAAGCAGTGGAATTGATCGACAGCATTCCATCAATCGAATTACTATGGGTCGCTGATGAAAAAAGCAGAGAGCAGATCTATAAGGAAGTGATAAAGACCTGTGACAGCAGAGAATACATTAAGATAATCAAGACTCTGTATCTGAGAAAGCAATCCAGAATTGAGGATGGCAAAAAGGTGACAGCACTCGATGAACGGTATCTGAATCTTGCAGAGGATCTTTTATATGGAGAACTGGCATTGTCACTTGACATGGACCGAAATCAGGTACAGGACTATATTAGTGAAAGAGTTGAAAAACTCAGCGGGGTAATGGCATAAGCCATTACCTTTTTTTGTTTTCTTTCTTAGGGGATGCACTAAATTGTCAAAATAAAATTTCTTTTCTGGCAAATACTGATAGTAAAGAATTATTTTATGAAAGATTGGCAGGAGAGAGATATGAATATCATCATTGGAATCCTGATTCCTTTTGCAGGCACCACATTGGGCGCGGCATGCGTATTTTTACTTCGCAACAAGATCAAGGATCAGTTAAATAAAGCACTTCTGGGATTTGCATCAGGAGTCATGGTCGCGGCGGCGGTCTGGTCACTGCTTCTTCCTTCTATTGAATCATCACAGGCGATGGAGCGGTTCGCATTTATACCAGCGGCAACAGGCCTGGCACTTGGCATGGCATTTTTGCTTCTATTGGACAGAATTATTCCGCATATGCACAGGGAAAGTGATAAACCGGAAGGGCTCAAGAGTAGTTTGGGGCAGAACACGATGCTGGTGCTGGCAGTAACATTGCATAATATTCCAGAAGGAATGGCGGTCGGAGTCGTGTTCGCAGGACTGAAGACTGGCAATAGCAATATTACACTGGCTGGGGCAATGGCACTTGCAATTGGTATCGCAGTACAGAATTTCCCAGAGGGAGCCATTATTTCGATGCCTTTGAAAAATGAAGGGAAAGGGGCAGGAAAAGCTTTTCTGTATGGAACATTGTCCGGTGTTGTTGAACCTGTGGCAGCGTTTATTACCGTGCTCTTGACAAGATTTATCGTTCCGGTTCTGCCATATCTGCTTGCATTTGCAGCGGGAGCTATGCTCTATGTAGTCGTGGAAGAGCTGATACCGGAAAGTACACAGGGAGAGCATTCTAACATCGGTCCGATTGGGTTTGGAGTCGGATTTATTGTGATGATGGTGTTTGATGTTGCACTTGGATAAATGAAAAACAAAACTTGACTTTTGAAAATTACACCGATAAAATAGACAGGAATCGAGTAGCAGATGCGTAAATCCAGATATGGAGTTACGCATCTTTTTTTATTTTACGGGGATGACATGTGTATTACGAGTGTTCTAAAAAGAGAAAAGACCTGTAAAAATAAAGCACTACAGGATTTCATAATAATCTACATACAGGAGGTTACGAGGAAAGATGCAGGAAAATGCAGAAATGAACAGGATGGGTACGGCACCTGTCAGAAGACTGATGCTGGTCATGGGATTTCCGATGATTATTTCCATGGCGTTACAGGCAGTTTATAATATTGTGGACAGTTATTTTGTAAGTTGTATGAAGGATACACCGGCAATTCAGAATATGGGGGATTATGCAGTCAATGCACTGACACTCGCATTTCCGGTACAGATGCTGATGGTGGCGATTGGGGTTGGTACAGGAGTCGGTATCAATGCACTTCTTTCAAAGAGTCTTGGAGAAGGAAACAGGCAAAAAGCGAGTGCTATTGCAGGAAATTCTATTTTCCTTGGTGCATGTACCTATTTGGTATTTCTGCTGTTTGGAATAGTAGGAGTTGATAGTTACATGAAGACGCAGACAACGGATCTTATTATTTTGGAACTTGGCAGTTCTTATTTAAGAATCTGTACAATCTGTTCCTTCGGGGTCACGATGTATCTCGTCTTTGAAAAGTTGTTACAGGCGACGGGAAGAACAACTCTGACAACTATTGCGCAGATTGCCGGAGCACTGACGAATATGATTCTTGATCCAATTATGATCTTTGGATATCTGGGGTGCCCGGCCATGGGAATCGAAGGAGCTGCTTATGCGACCGTGATCGGACAGTGTGTTTCATTTTTATTAGATGCAGTATTTCACTTCCGGTACAATCGTGATGTGGATACAAGGCCAGAATATCTCAGACCGCAGGGCAGGATCATCAGACAGATCTATGAAGTCGGTTTTCCAGCAATTTTAATGCAGGCACTGATGTCATTTATGACCTATGGGGTTAATATTATTCTTGGACTGGTTTCTGTATCCGCAGTGACCGCTTATGGTGTATACTATAAAATACAGCAGTTCGTGTTTTTCGCAGCGTTTGGTATGAACAATGCAATGATACCGATCATCGGTTTTAATTACGGCCTTGGAGATAAAAAGCGAGTCAGAGAAGGAATTTGGTATGGAATGGTGGATACCCTGATCATCATGGCGCTTGGGCTGATCGGTCTGCAGATTTTTGCAGAGCAGCTGGTCGGGATTTTCTCGATTTCCAGTGAGTCCAGACAGGTCAGCATCTATGCAGTCAGAATCATAACTACCGGATATCTGTTTGCAGGTGCCAACATTGCATATCAGGGAATCTTTCAGGCATTGGGAAATGGAGTGAGATCCCTCATCATTTCCATGTTAAGATTAATTGTAATTGCACTTCCACTGGCATGGGTGCTGAGCAGGTTTTCAAATGCACAGCAGATCATATGGATAGCATTTCCACTGGCGGAAGCGATTGCCTGTGTGATCTCAGTATTTTTTATGAGAACGATAGAAAGGACCAAGATCGTGGTGCTTCCAGACTGATGAGTAGAATCTTATGTCAAAAAGAGCGGTAAGTATGTAAGAATCAAACATCCCAGAAAGAGGGAGTAAGCAGAGGCATTTACAAGGCATGAACAAGGGATAAACAAGGAATAAAAAGGGGATAAACAAAGAAAAACAAGGGATAAACAGGATGTAACAGAGCAGAGATAGCTGATAGAAAAAAGCAGGAGGAAAACAGCGTGAAGATCGATCGTCTGATAGGAATTTTAACAATACTGGCACAGAAGGAACAGGTGAGTGCACCGGAACTTGCACAAAAGTTCGAAGTATCCAGAAGAACGATCAACAGGGATATTGAGGATCTATGTAAGGCAGGTATTCCATTGGTGACTCAGCAGGGACACGGGGGAGGTATTTCGATTATGGAAGGGTTCAAACTCGACAGGACCCTGCTCTCTTCAGTAGAAATGCAGTCAATTCTGGCAGGCCTAAAAAGTCTTGACAGTGTAAGTAGTAACAAGAGATATCAGCAGCTGATGGAGAAACTTTCGGCTGGAAATCCTGAAATTCTGAGCTCTAATCAGCACATTATGATCAATCTGTCTTCCTGGCATAAGAATAAACTGACCTCGAAAATAGAGCTGATCCAGAAGGCGATTGATGAGTCCTCTCTGATCAGCTTTCGCTATTTTTCGCCGAAGGGAGAGAGCAGCCGGGTCGTGGAACCCTGTATGCTGATCTTTGAGTGGGCATCCTGGTATGTATGGGGGTATTGCCGCAAAAAAGAAGCATTTCGGATGTTCAAATTGAACCGGATGCTGGAGTTAAGTGCGTGCAAGGAAACATTTATACCAAGACAGGGAGCAGACATGTATCCTGCACCACAAAAGATCTTTACAGAGCGGTTCATGGCAAAAGCAGTTTTTGAGCCAGAAATGAAATGGCGTCTGATTGAGGAATTCGGACCGGAAAGTCTGGAACCATACAAAGATGGTAGGATTCTTCTGAAAGCAGGATTCGCTGATAAGCAGAGTCTTTTTGGATGGATCCTGAGCTTTGGTAATCAGGCAGAACTATTGGAGCCTTTGGAACTTCGCAATGAATTGTGTCAGTTGACCAAGGGAATCCATAAAAAATATAAATCCTAAGAATATATAAATCCTAAGATAAATAGAAATCCTAAGACAAATATAAATCCTACGACAAATATAGATTTTAGAACAAATATAAATTTCAAGAACATAAATCCTAAGACAATTCATCGGCATAAAATTATCTATTTCTTTTTTATGAACATGACATACAGATGACATGTTTATACTGCTATGATGACTGCGTAGTAAAAATGAATAGCAGAACAGGAGCCGTTATTTCGCATTTATCTTGCGAAGCGGCAGAAAGAGGTAGATATGGAACAGAATAAAGAGTGGAATGGAAAAAATCAGCAGGTTTCAGGGACAAATGAGGCAGGACAGATGCAGTATGAAATTGTTGAACTGAAGGAAAAGACAATTGCCGGTGTATGTGCACGGACCAATAATCTTTCACCTGAGATGGGAATGGTAATTGGAGGCCTGTGGAAACAATTTTATGAAGAGGGTGTGTATGCGGGCATAGAAGAAAAAGTAAATGAGAAAGCGCTTGGTATCTATACAGAATATGGCAGTGATAATAAAAATGAGTACACGGCTATGGTAGCGTGTGAGATCAAAGCAGGAGCAGACAATGGTTCGAATAAAAATCCTGCGGTAGCCATAAAGAAAATACCAGCTGGTAAATACGCCAGATTTACAGTGAAAGGAGATGCTGTAAAAGCGGTCGCTGCTTTCTGGGGCAAACTATGGCAGATTGACCTTGACCGAAATTACCGGACGGATTTTGAAGAATACCAGAATGGAGATATGGAAAACGCACTGATCTACATCTTTGTAGGGTTAAATAACTAGAAGAAATTCGTTAAAAAACAGAAGTTTATAAAAACTTAATAAATTTGTTGGAAAAACTACAGCGCCGGCTTCAACTTTGTGATATGATAGCAAAATGACATTTGTTACGAAAGGAGAAGAGATGGAAAAGAATTCATCAGAAAATACACTGAATGGTCTTTTTGCCGGCGCCTGCGAGTTAAAGGTAACAGGGGCACTGATAGGGCTTGCGCGTGCGTGCGAGAACAATCCCTATACAAAGGAAGCAACGAATACGATCATAGAAAAACTTCACATTATCAAATGTGCTGGATTTGCAGATGAAGCTTATATACAAAAGCAGATCGACCGGATACATCAGGTCAAATTTACAATTGTACCTGACTGTGCAGTATGTAAGTCCCCTTGTGGAAATACATCTGATTATGATATGACTCAGCTGTGTACGGTAGAAAAGGAAATCAGAATTCTGAAGAAACTGATCTTATCAGGATTACAGGATCTGGCGGATACGTTATATCATGCTGGAAAACTTGGTTTTTATGATGAGATATCAGATGATGGAACGGAATTGTTCTTTTATAAGGTGCTTTGTATGGTAAGTTATGACTTTCCAAAGGACCAGCTTGCCCAGCTTTTTGTTGAAACAGCAGAAATCAATCTGAAATGTGCAACTAAATTCCAAAAGGCAATAGAAAATGTGTTATAATAGATGCTGATTAGATAAGGAGTGGAAACTCGAGTCTTTAAGGCATCACAAAAACACTCCTTAGCAGAAAAAGGAGTGTTTTTTTTATGGAAACAAAGTTAGGACGTAACGATAAATGCTGGTGCGGAAGTGGACTGAAGTATAAAAAGTGCCACGAAGCATTTGATGAAAAAATACAGCAGTACAAGATGGAAGGACATATTGTTCCTCCAAGAAATATTATTAAGAATGAAGAACAGATCGCAGCGATCAGGGAAGCTGGAAGAATCAATACCCTGGTGCTTGATTTTATAGCGACTAGAATTGAAGCTGGTATGACAACAGAAGAAATTGATATTCTTGTACATTCCAAGACACAGGAACTCGGTGGAATTCCAGCAACACTTGGTTATCAGGGATATCCAAAGAGCGTGTGCACATCGATTAACGAACAGGTCTGCCACGGTATTCCATCCAGTGATATTGTCCTCAAAGACGGAGATATTATCAATGTTGACTGTTCTACGATCGTAAATGGATATTTTGGGGATTCATCCAGAATGTTCTGCATTGGTAACGTCAGCGAAGAGAAGCAAAAACTGGTTGATGTGACAAAGGAATGTGTGGAAATTGGACTCGCACAGGTAAAACCATGGACATTTCTCGGTGATATGGGACAGGCAGTACATGAACATGCAGTGAAAAATGGCTACAGTGTTGTACGTGAAATTGGCGGACATGGAATTGGTCTGGAATTTCATGAGGAACCATGTGTCAGCTACGTTACAAGACGTGGTGAGGAAATGCTTCTTGTTCCTGGTATGGTCTTTACAATCGAACCAATGGTCAACATGGGAACAGATGAAGTCATCTTTGATGAATCGGATGGATGGGGCGTTTATACAGCGGATAAGCAGCCTTCTGCACAGTGGGAAATTATGGTGCTTGTAACAGAAGACGGCTATGAAATTCTCGCACACTAAAACTAGTATCATTTATAAACGAAGAAATAATAAAACATACAGAAAATGGAGAACGAAAAAGTATGAAAGAAATTAAGATGAATGGATATGATACATTTCGATGTATTGCGGATCGCTGCTCCATTTCCTGTTGTGAGGAATGGAAAATCAGTGTGGATGAAGAAAGTTATCAGAACTGGATGACAACGGACCCGGCCATTTGTGAACATGTGGCTGGAGACAGGGAAAACCGGTCAATGATACTAGATGAAAACCACCGCTGTCCATTCTTAAATGAAGAAAAGCTCTGCAAACAGGTACTACGATTTGGAGATGAGATTCTGTCGGATACCTGCACCACATTTCCAAGACAGATTCAGGAAATGGACGGAGTAAGTGAATACACGCTGGTTGCATGCTGTCCGGAAGTTGTGGATGGCTGGAGAAAAGAAGCACCGGTCACTCCGAAATTGCTGGAGCAGGTTCGAGAACATACCGATCTGTGGCTTTTTGAGGTCAGGGAACAGATGCTCAAATTAGTTTTTGATAGGAGGTTTCCGCTGTCAAAACGAATGATGTTTGCATTTTATATGTTGGTGTCCTTAAAGGAAGACAGGAATGCCAGTGTGCTGAAACAATTCAGACAGGATGAGTATCTGGCGACACTGGATGAAACAATCGACCAGATGGAATTTGATACGCTGGCGACTATTTTTGAACGTAATGAGCTGTTTCTTGACATCATAGAAAATTATCGCAGCAAAGGACTTTATAAAAATTATCTGGAAGAGATCGCACAACAGGCGGAGTTACTGGAAGAAGAGCATGATCCCGAAGAACTGGAAGAATTGAGCGAGGCTTTTTTGGAAGCATTTGACGACTACGAAGAGCTGATCGCAAGATATCTGCAGGCAGAGATTTTTACAAGTTTGCTTACAGAATCTTCAGATCTGACAGATTGCATGGTGGCATTTGAGTGGATGACCATGGAGACGGTACTGATCAGGCATTGCATTTTTCTATGGTGGCTGCAGCATGGAAAAGAAAAGATTCCATATGAGGTGGTTCGCAGTTATATCGTGATCATTGCGAGGATGACTGGATATGACAGAGAAGATATCAGAGAATATCTGAACAACAGTTTTGAATCACTGATCTGGGAATGGGGCTATTTGGCCCTTCTGACAGGTCGAAATTTATAATAAAACGGTGTCTTTCCGGGAAGAGTAGTAGTAAATATTATTTTTCGCAGGAGGAAATGACTATGGATACGATCAAGCAGTATCGATGCAGGGTATGTGGGTATGTTTATGATGGGGAATTACCATCAGATTTTGTGTGTCCGGTATGCAAACATCCGGCAACCGATTTTTCAGAGGTAGAACCGACCTATGAACCAAATGTTACAACGGATAAATATGAGGGTACAAAAACCGAACGGAATCTGATGGATGCATTTGCGGGAGAATCGCAGGCACGCAATAAATATACTTATTTTGCAGATGTCGCTAGAAAAGAAGGATACCAGCAGATCGCTGACATTTTTCTGGAGACGGCAAATAACGAGCGCGCGCATGCAAAATTGTGGTGCAGTGCATTAGGGTCCATCAAGGATACGAAAATGAACCTTGAACATGCTGCTGATGGTGAGAACTATGAGTGGACGGATATGTACGACCGTTTTGCGAAAGATGCAGAAGAAGAGGGATTTAAGCAGCTGGCTGAGCGCTTTCGTGAAGTTGCTGCAATTGAAAAATCTCATGAAGAGCGTTTTCGCAAGCTTCTTAAAAATGTCCAAATGCAAGAAGTGTTCAAAAAATCAGAAGAGAAGATCTGGATCTGCCAGAACTGCGGGCATCTGGTCATTGGAAAAGAGGCACCACAGGTTTGTCCGGTCTGCAATTATCCACAGAGTTATTTTGAAATCAAGAGTACAAATTATTAAATATAGAAACAGGATTCCTGAAGCAGCCATGCACGAAGTTGTATGGCTGCTTTTTTTCGTCAGTAGGCAAACAAGGCTGGATGTGGTAAGATATTGACATAGAAAAACAGACTTAAAAGAGACAGGAAGAGATAAAAATAGATGAAAAAATTAGTCATTGGTATATTAGCGCATGTAGATGCTGGTAAGACCACATTGTCAGAGGGAATGCTCTACCAGGCGGGCAGCATCAGAAAGATGGGACGAGTGGACAATAAAGATGCATTTCTGGACACATTTTCGCTGGAAAGAGCCAGAGGAATCACCATTTTTTCTAAGCAGGCAGTCATGAACCTGGGAACAACGGAATTTACTCTGCTGGATACTCCGGGACATGTGGATTTTTCCGCAGAAATGGAGCGGACGCTGCAGGTACTCGACTATGCCATTCTGGTCATCAGTGGTGCAGATGGCGTGCAGGGGCATACCAGAACCCTTTGGAAATTGTTGCAGAAGTATCATATTCCAACGTTTCTGTTCGTAAATAAAATGGACCAGCCGGGGACTGAAAAAAGCAGCCTTCTGGCGGAGTTAAAAGATAAATTAGATTCTGGATGTGTGGATTTTACCCAGACCCAGACCCAGACCCAGACCCAGGAGTTTTATGAAGAAATTGCTGTATGTGAAGATGCACTCTTAGAACGTTTTCTGGAAACAGAGCAGGTAGAGGAACAGGACGTGTGCAGACTGATCGATGAGCGTAAAGTGTTTCCATGCTATTTTGGATCAGCACTTAAGATGCAGGGCGTGGAGGAATTTCTTGGGGGACTCGATACCTATACCCAGGAAAAGGACTGGCCACAGGATTTTGGTGCTAAAATTTACAAAATTGCAAGAGATGAACAGGGAAATCGTCTTACTTATATGAAAGTGACCGGAGGTATGCTCAAAGTAAAGAGTATGCTTACCTACGGCAGAGAAGAGGAGCAGACAAGCGAAAAGGTCAACCAGATCAGGATTTATTCCGGTGCAAAATATGAAGCTGTGGGTCAATGTGAGGCGGGAAGAATCTGTGCGGTGACAGGATTGACTACAACTCGTCCGGGAGAGGGCATTGGTGCTGATGATTCTGCATATACTCCGGTACTGGAACCTGTTCTCACGTATCAGATTCAACTTCCTGATGGTACGGATGCACAGACGATGCTGCCAAAACTCAGGGAATTGGAAGAAGAGGAACCTGAACTGCATATTGTCTGGAATGAACGACTGCAGGAGATACAGGCGCAGATCATGGGGGAGGTACAGATTGAAATTCTGAGAAGCCTGATCGCGGAGCGGTTCGGTGTAGAAGTCACATTTGGTACCGGAAATATTGTTTACAGAGAAACAATTACCAGAACAGTGGAAGGGGTCGGACATTTTGAACCGCTTCGTCATTATGCGGAAGTGCATTTGCTGTTGGAGCCAGGAGAACGGGGAAGTGGACTGGTGTTTGCAGCAGACTGTAGTGAGGACATGCTCGATCGGAACTGGCAGAGACTGGTTCTTACACATCTGGAAGAAAAAGTGCATACAGGTGTGCTGACGGGCTCTGCAATCACGGATATGAAGATTACACTGGTCTCAGGAAGGGCACATATCAAACATACAGAGGGTGGAGATTTTCGACAGGCAACTTACCGGGCACTAAGACAGGGCCTGATGCAGGCCGAATCGATTCTGCTTGAGCCATACTATGATTTTCGATTGGAAGTACCACAAAATATGGTCGGAAGAGCGATGACGGATATTGAAAAAATGCATGGGACATTTACAATTGCGGAAACTGGTGCAGAGATGTCTGTTCTGACAGGTAGTGCTCCGGTAACAGATATGCGGGGTTATCAGACAGATGTCATTGCTTATACCAAAGGCCATGGCAGGCTCAACTGTACCCTCAGGGGGTATGAACCATGTCACAATACACCGGAGATTATGGAGCAGATCGGATATGAAGCGGAACGTGATACATTAAATTCGGCGGGGTCTGTGTTCTGCGCGCACGGTTCCGGATATCCGGTCCCATGGGAACAGGTTCCAGCACATATGCATCTGCCTTCTTGGCTGGAAGAAAAGAATAAAGTTGCTACAGAAACAGTTGCAGATACAAGAGCACACAGATCCGTTATGGATGAGTGGATCGGTGAAGAGGAAATTGAAGCGATCCTTTCTCAGACATATCGCGCTAATACCAGGGATAAATCGGTGCCACGAAAAGGTGTCGTCAGAAGAAGGCCTGCAGGCAAGACAGTGATCGAAGCAGCAAGAGGGACGCGCCCAATCCAGAAAATGGCATCCAAAGAAGAGTATCTCTTGGTCGATGGATACAATATTATTTTTGCATGGGAAGATCTAAATGCACTGGCAGCAGAGAATATTGATAGTGCAAGGGGAAAACTCATGGATGTGCTCTCGAATTATCAGGGTGCTGTAAAATGTAATCTGATCGTGGTCTTTGATGCCTATCGTGTAAAAGGGCATGTGACGGAAATCTTCGACTACCATAATATTCATGTTGTGTATACAAAGGAGGCAGAGACAGCAGATCAGTATATTGAAAAGTTCTCCTATGAACACGGACATAAATATAATGTTACAGTTGCAACGTCAGATGGTCTGGAGCAGATCATCATCCGCGGGAATGGCTGTCGCCTGTTTTCGGCAAGAGAATTTGAAACGGAAGTGAAAAGGGTCAATGATATGATTCGGGAAGAACATCTAAATATGCAGCCGAAAGTTAGAAATTATCTGCTGGATGCGTTGACCGAGGAAGAAAAACAGAAATTAAAAGAATTACCAGAAAATGAATAAATTCGTGGCTCAATCACAAATTTTGTGGGATAAAGGATTTCTGACATAAGTCTTCCTGCT
>CAJMQE010000082.1 GCA_905215405.1 uncultured bacterium | reverse complement strand
GCAATGAGCAATGAGCAATGAGCAATGAGCAATGAGCAATGAGCAATGAGCAATGAGCAATGGATAAAATGACTGGAGAAAAATGATGAGAAATCTGAATGAAAAAAAATATATCTTATTTGATCTGGATGGAACACTGACAGATCCTAAAGAAGGCATTACAAAGAGTGTGCAGTATGCGTTAAAGGATCAGGGGATTGAGGAACCTGATCTGAATAATCTTCTGTGTTTTATTGGACCCCCTTTAAAATACTCTTTTATGGAATTTTACGGAATGAACGAACAGGAAACAGAGCGGGCAATCGAAAAATACAGAGAACGTTTTGGAACCGTAGGCCTTTTTGAAAATGCTGCTTATGAAGGAATTCATGAAATTCTTGCACAGCTGAAGGCAGAGGGAAAAATACTGGCTGTAGCCACTTCAAAACCAGAAGTTTATTCAGTTAAGATCATTGAAAAGTATGGATTGAAGGAGTACTTCGATGTGGTAACAGGCAGTGAACTGAATGGTGGACGTGCGGAAAAATGGGACGTCATTTTGGAAGTATTTCGGATACTTCGTATTACAGAGGACCAGAAAGACGATGTTGTCATGATCGGTGACAGAAAACACGATATCATTGGTGCTGCAAAATGTGGAATTGAATCGGTAGGGGTCAGATTTGGCTATGCTTCACAGGGAGAACTAGAGGAAGCAGGTGCAACCTATATTGCGGATACAATGGAAGACTTGGGCAGAATGCTCTGCAAAGGCGATAAGTAGAAAAAAGCGGGTGAAAAGATGATTGATAATAAAGAAGTACTACCATTTAATTTCTTTGATTATGGTGGAAAATATTCAGGAGTACAGGGCGGTATGCGTTATCTGATTAAAAGAGCTGGGGATAAACCTGACTTTAAACTGATTGCGTATTGCTGGCCGGGACCGCTTGGATTTGATTATACTGCTGTGGAAAAGAAGACAGAGGCAGAATTCGAATATAGTGAAGAGGGCAGAGAAGAGGCCATTGCCTGGCTGAAAGATCAGTATCAGGACAGAATTGACGAGTGGAACAACATCCCTGCACTCAAGGATATCGAATTATAAAGAGTTAGATACTTTATAAAAGACGTATGTTTTTTTTGATTTACAAAGAGACAGATGATTTATAAAAAGGCAGACAATTTATAAAGATACAGATGCTCTATAAACTGTCTGCCGGAATAGCAGTTCGTAATGAAAGTCATGGGTTGCGTGTCGCCCATTTCGCCATTTCATAAAACACTGGAAACAGTGCATTTCCTTTTTCCGTCAGGGAATACTCAACGCGGGGTGGAATTTCAGTATATTGTTTTCTGCTGACAATGCGATTGTGTTCAAGATCTTTGAGCACGGTCGTGAGCATAGTGTTGGTGATTCCTGGGATGGATTTTTTTAATTCTCCAAATCGAAAGGTAGGTTTTTTTGCAAGCTGGTAAATAACGAGCATGCGCCATTTTCCGCCGAGTAGTTCCAGAGTCTGCATGACCAGACAGCCTGTAGAAATACATGGTTCATTCATCGATAGTGATTTGAATTCATCGTAAGTTAATTCCTTCTGTGGCTTTGCCATCTAAGTGCCCTCCTATAGTATACTTTTCCATACTAAGTTAAAAAAAGTTGCGTACTTGTAATATTTTTCTTTTCTAAGTATAATTTTTGTACTACTAGAAGTCAAGAATAATACAAGACTTAAAATAAAGTTAAAAAACAGGAGGATTTAAATTATGGCACAGATTACAAAGGATACTATGATTGGAGAATTATTAACACTTGATAAGGATGTAACACCTATTTTACTTGGAATCGGTATGCATTGCCTTGGATGCCCATCATCTCAGATGGAAACAATTGAACAGGCTGCACAGGTACACGGAATCGATCCTGATGCACTGATTCAGCAGATCAATGCAAGCTTAGAGGCATAAATTTAGCGTAAAATTCACATACAGAGAATAGAGAAATCTGTACTTGAAAGTAATGCACAATGTGAGAAAACAGGAATAGAAAGCTCCTGCGAGTATGGAAACACATTTTAACAAATAACAAGGTGAACGCAATGACCGATAAGCAGAAAAAAATTCTTAGAAAATCCCAGCAGGGAGAACTGGATGCAGTTGTGATGTATCAGAAGCTTGCGGACAGAATCAATAATCCTGAAATAGCAGAACAGTTACGAAAAATTGCACAGGATGAAGGTCGCCATGCATCTGTATTTCGCAGTCTGACGAAGGAAAATCTCAGACCGAGGAGCACACAGGCATCCCTGATCTGTTTTCTGTTGAAAATACTTGGCCCCAAAAGACTCTTTCGTCTGATGGCAAAGGGAGAATATCGTGCAACGGAAACGTATGAACCTGTGGTAAAGGATTTTGCACAGGTGGGTAGTGTGTTGCAGGATGAAGGAAAGCATGGAGACAAATTAATGGAATTAAGTAAGCTTTTTTAAAGGAGCAGATATGGCAGAACATCAGGTAATAGTAAATACAGAAGAGTGCATTGGTTGTGGGCTATGTGCTAAGGATTGTGTTGCATTTCATATTGAAATCAAGGATGGAAAGGCACAGATCAATGATGGCGCCTGCATTTATTGTGGACATTGTGAAGCAGTCTGTCCACAAAATGCAATCAGACTGACCGGATATCAGGATAAAACAGTAGATTTTCAGGAACAGACTCGCCTGAATCCACAGGAACTGTTGAAGGCAATCAGAACACGACGGACAATCAGACATTTTACCCGTCAACAGGTCTCATCGGAAATTGCAGAACAGATTCTGGAAGCAGGAAGGCTGGCACCGACAGGGGCAAATGCGCAGGATACTTCGTTTATAATACTTGATAAGAGAAAATCTGAGGCTGAGAAGATAGCAGTGCAGATATTCAGGCGTCTGTTCAGAGTTGGTAGAAAATTTATTCCATCATTGCAGAATATGCATATTGCGGATGACTTTTTCTTCAAGAAAGCGCCGTTGGTCATTGTGATCGTTTCGAAAAATAAGGTAAATGCATCTCTGGCAGCTCAGAATATGGCTTTCATGGCGGAAGCAAACGGATTGGGTGTGCTTTTCAGTGGATTTTTCACTGGGGTTGCAAACAGATCCAATAAATTAAGAAAAGTATTAGAATTAAAGCGTGGACAGAAAGTTGTAACAACGCTCGTAATTGGATATTCACAGATCAAATATCGCAGAACGATTCGAAGAGAACCAATTGCAAAGAAGTATTTATAATAGAATATTAAAAAAAAGCCATAGAGCCGGTAAATTGCTGGCACTATGGCTTTTTTGTATCTATGCGTTATGGAGCACTTGAAATATCTTTTCAAACTTTTTAAGATTTTCTTTTTTACAAATACAGTAATAATGCATGGTTGCAGCGTCATCGAGAATGGGGATTGCCCTTACATCAGAAGAAATTTTATTCTGTGTTCGCATTATGACATCGGTGGTAAAGGCGGGAAAAGAACCGGTTTCGAACACATTTCCCATTGCATCGAGACTGTCCATGACCATAAAATGTGCATTTGGAAGATTCGTTCTCGCTACTTTATTCCAGGAACCAATCTCAGAGTATAGTAATATAGTCTGTCCGTCAAAATCGGAAAAATAAAGGCTTTCATATCTGGAAAGTGGGTGTGCTTTTGGAACCAGTAAGTAGAGCTGTTCTTTATAATATTCCTTAACATATAGCTGCTCGTCATCCAGAGAATGACTTAATACAATTAATTGATGCCGGTCCTGCAGCAGATCGTGATACAGTTTTTTCTCATCGGATTCGAGAATGGGAGAAATTGTTGCATGTGCATAAACTTCTGTCAAAAGAGGTACAATATCGGAAATAGGAATGGGTGCGCAGGAACCGAATGAAATAATACGCCTGCTCTTATCAAAATGTTTCAACTGCGCAAGCATATTTTCTTCCTGAGACAGAATTTGTTCGGCAAGCTGGGCAGCCAGTAATCCGGTTTCATTTATGGTTATTTTGTTCTTTTGATGTTCAAATAGACTGACTTCAGTCAGTAATTCTAGTTTTTGCATAGACTTGCTTAATGCAGGTTGTGTCATGTGCAAGGCATCTGCAGCTGCGGATAAAGTATGGTATTTTGCAACTGCAACAAGTTGTTCCAGTAAATATATTTCAATCATCTGTTGGCCCCTCCCTTTTTTGCTATTCCTGACAATTATAGCACAAGTCGTAAAAGAAATTGTACTTTTTTCATTTCGTAATTTATGATGGATTCAGAAATAAGAAACGAGTCGATATCCGCTTTCACACATAAGTGGAGTCCGTCTTATGTAAAGGAGAATTAAAATGGAAAATATAACATTAAATAACGGAGTAGAAATGCCTCTCGAAGGATTTGGTGTATTTCAGATCCCAGATTTAACACAGTGTGAACAGGTAGTATTCGATGCAATCAGCAGTGGTTATAGACTGATCGATACGGCAGCTGCATACATGAATGAGGCCGCAGTAGGTGCTGCCATCAAAAAATCTGGTGTAAAAAGAGAAGAATTATTTGTGGTTTCAAA
Organism: uncultured bacterium; assembly: GCA_905215405.1. GTDB lineage: Bacteria > Bacillota > Clostridia > Lachnospirales > Lachnospiraceae > CAJMQE01. The sequence continues at coordinate 11,456 of CAJMQE010000082.1, read as the reverse complement.
ATTGTGGGTACAGGATACAAGTTACGAGGGTGCAAAAAAAGCAATTGAGACATCTCTTAACAAGTTAGGACTTGAATATCTGGATGCATATCTGATTCATCAGCCAATGGGCGACTATGTAGGTGCTTACCGAGCAATGGAAGAGGCATACAAAGAAGGTAAAATAAAAGCAATCGGTGTCTGCAATTTTTATCCTGCCAGACTTGCGGATCTATGCGAGACGGTTGAGGTGACACCTGCACTTAATCAGGTGGAGCTACATCCATTTTTCCAGCAGGAAAATGCGCTGGAAACTATGAAACAGTATGGCGTGACCCCAATGGCATGGGGACCATTAGCTGAGGGCAGACATAATATTTTCTCTCATTCTGTATTGACTAAGATTGGTGAAAAGTATGGTAAAAGTGCAGCACAGATTGCATTAAAATGGAACACGCAGAGAGGTGTGGTTATTATTCCAAAATCGGTACACAAGGAAAGAATGGAACAGAATATGAATATCTGGGATTTTACACTTACAGATGAGGATATGACGGAAATTGCAAAATTAGATATTGGACATAGTGAGATCGTGGATCATAATGACCCAACTTTTGTAAAGATGTTACATGGATTAAGATTACATGATTAAGATTACACGTTAAGATAAAAAAAGCGGGGACTGGCTTAGTCCTCGCTTTCTTCATAGATAAGGTTGCTGTAATATTTTGTCTTTCCAGATAAAACGTCATTATAGAAGTTCTGCTTCCAGTCTATATAATCGATACTTTTTTGTAATTCTTCCATAGACTTTAGCAGAGCTGTCTTTTTTAAATCAAGGATGGCCTGTCGTTTTGGGATGCTGGCTTCTCCTTCCAGGCAAAGTGCAAGATATTCCTTCATTTCCTGAATACTCATATCACAACTTTTAAGACATGTCAGACCTTTGATCCATGCAATATCATGCTCATTAAAGATACGATGATTATTCTTATCACGTTTCACATTGGGAACCAGATTTTGGTTACAGTAAAATTTTAACGTTTCATAAGTCATTCCGACCTCTTCACAGGCTTGTTTCATAGTATACATAATTAAACCTCGTAAATTACAAATATTTTCCAAAAAGTACTTGACCGGTAGTAACAACCGGCTGTTACAATTTGCATTGTAGCATAATCGATACAGAAAGTAAACAGTACGAAAAGCTCTTGAGCGATTAATTAGTGCCAAAGTGTTCTTTGTACGTACGGATTTTTGCATTTTCAGAATAGATCTGAGCAGTAGAACATCCAGAAGAATATACAGAAGAACAAAAGGAAACAACAGTAACAACAGAGATAAGAACAGTACGAACAGTAAGTACAGCAGTAGGTACAACAGTAAGTACAGCAGTAACTACAACAGTAAGTACAGTAGAAAGTACAGCAGTAAGTGCAGTAGAAAGTACAATAGCGAGTACAGCAGTAAGTGCAACAGAAAGAACAAAAGTAACAACAGCACCAAGAATAGCAGAATAGTAAGAACAAAAAGAGAACAACAATCAGAATTGTTAGAAAAGGAGAAATATGAAGAATAGAAAAATAGTTGTTGCAATCATAATTGTTTTGATTTTATGTATTGCAGGTGGTGGATTTTATTATTTTACCCAGCGTGGTGGAAGCGTTGGAATTAACAGCAGTATTGTGAACGAAGATAATAAGACTGCGTCGGTAGACACAAATGGGAAAAAGGTATTGGTCGTGTATTTTTCAGAGACAGGAAATACGCAGAAGTTAGCCAAAACCATATCAGATCAGGTAGGCGGTGATTTTCGTAGAATCGAACCGGTTGTAGAGTATCCGACAGGGCAGGATCTTTACGATTATACAGAGAATGAAAAAAATAATGATGCACGTCCTCAATTCAAAGATTTAGGAGTGAATCCAGAGGATTATGATGTGGTCTTTGTCGGATATCCAATGTGGTGGTATACGCTCCCTATGATTATGTATACCTTTTTTGATCAGTATGATTTTAGTGGAAAAACGATTATTCCATTTAATACCCATGAAGGCTCTGGAAACGGAGGCACCTACGATACAATCAAAGGTTTTGAACCTGAGGCAACAGTGCTTGATGGACTTGCAATCAGAGGAGGAGACATGAAATCAGATCAGACAGGGACTGTATCGGACTGGCTTGTTCGGATTGGATATGTGAAGTAGATGGAAAGAGACAAAAAGAATTACAAGGCAAAATGTAAAATGCTGATAGATATCGCAATGAGCGTTGCTCTCTTTTTATGCATGTCCTATCAGTTCATTGGACAGGAAAAACATGAGATAGCAGGGGCTTTGCTGTTGGGATTATTCATTCTTCATCATGTATTAAATATGAATTGGTTCAGAATGCTAACAAAGGGAAAATATAGTGCTCAGCGAATTTTTCTTACAGGGATCGATTTTGCGGTCCTAGTCACGATGCTTTTGGTCATGATCAGTGGTATTCGAATGTCACGAACGGTGTTTGCATTTCTTGATTTAAAGTTCCTTAGTATGCAGACAGCAAGGAGTCTCCATATGGTATGCAGTTATTTGGGCTTTTTACTGATGGGCATGCACATAGGAATACACTTTGGGATGATCCAGAATATGATGCGGAAGGTTTTTAAAATACACAGTAAAAATAGTTATCGGACGTGGATATTAAGAGCAGTAGACTTTCTTCTGGTTCTTTATGGAATCTATGCGCTTGGCAGACGTCATTTCCTGTCATATATTACTTTGAAAATGCATTTTGTATATTTCGATTATGCGGAACCCGTTATTTATTATCTGCTAGATCTGATGGCGATTATGATTCTGATGGGGTCAATTGGATATTACATACAAAAGGGATTACTGAAAAAAAAGAAGGAGAAATGAAATGGAACAAAGAATTTTAGGTACAGGATTAAAGGTAAGTTCCGTTGGATTGGGCTGTATGGGCTTTTCCCATGCATATGGCTTACCAACTGATAAGAAACAGGCAATTAATGCTATTCGAAAAGCATTTGATTTTGGATATACATTTTTTGATACGGCCGAAATTTATGGTACGCAGGAGAATCCTCATGACAATGAAGTGCTTGTTGGAGAGGCATTGGAAGACATCAGAAATCAGGTTCAGATCGTAAGTAAGTTCGGAATTCGTTTTGATATGTCCAGTGAGCTGGTCAATAAACCATTGATCCCGGATGCGGCACCATCCAGTATCAGAGAATCGATAGAAGGAACATTAAAAAGATTAAAAACAGATCACGTCGATTTATATTTTCAGCATAGAATCGATCCAGCTGTTGAACCGGAAGAAGTTGCAGAAGTTATGAATCAATTGATTCAGGAAGGAAAGATACTGCATTGGGGAATTTCAGAGGCAAATGAAGAGTATCTTCGACGAGCAGATAAAGTTTGTAAGGTAACTGCAATTGAAAATCGTTATTCCATGATGGCAAGACAGTACGAAGAAATGTTTCCTGTATTAGAAGAACTGAATGTGGGACTGATAGCATTCTCACCAATGGCAAATGGGCTTTTATCTGGTAAATATGACGTAAGTTCAAAGTTTGATGCAAAATTGGATTACAGAAGCAATATGCCACAATTTCAGAAAGAAAGTTTTGAACAGAATCGAGAGCTATTTCAATTACTGGAGCATTTATCCAATGAGCATCACGCAACAATGGCACAATTGTCCCTTGCGTGGATGTTGTGTAAGAAACCTTGGATCGTTCCAATCCCGGGAAGTCGTAAGTTATCACGTATGGAGGAAAACGCCGGAGCTGCTCAGGTGAAGTTAAGTGAGTCAGAGGTCAGAAGACTGGATGAAATGCTTGATCAGATACCGATGTCAGCAGTTTTTGGTGGTTCTAAAATAGTAAAATAAAAATAGAAAGGCAGGAAAAAAAGATGAATGAATTTACATTTCAGTATCCAACAAAGGTTTATTTTGGAGAAAAAGCAGCAGAGAAGAATCTGCCAGCACAGTTAAACAAGGCAGGAAATACAGTTATGCTTGCTTATGGCGGAGGCTCGATCAAGAAGAATGGAATTTATAATGAGATGATGGATCTGCTTGCAAAAACAGGAAAAAGAGTTGTTGAATTTTCGGGAATTATGTCAAATCCAACTTATGCAAAGGTACAGGAAGGCGCAGCTATTGCCAGAGAAGAAAAGGTGGATTTTATTCTTGCTGTCGGCGGAGGCTCTGTCAGTGACTGCTGTAAGATTGTTGCGTCGCAGGCAATGTATGAAGAAGATATCTGGGAAATGGAATATACAGATCATAAATTTCCGGAAAAAGCAATCCCATTAGGGGTAGTCGTAACTGCATCAGGTACTGGATCAGAGCAGAATGCAGGAGCTGTAATTACAAATGAAGAGAAAAAACTGAAGTCAGCTCTCTGGGGAGCACAGGCAGAGTTTGCAATTCTCGATCCATCCTATACATTAAGTGTTCCATTTAAGCAGGTCATTTCAGGAGCATTTGATACATTAAGTCATGCCATGGAAACATATTTCGGAAAGCCACAGCAGTCATTTATATCTGATGAAATCAGTGAAGCAGTCATGAAAAATACAATTGCGAATATGCGTGTCTTACTCCAGAATCCTGAGGATATGATGGCAAGAAGTGAACTGATGTGGGATTCAGCTATGGCGGAAAATGGAATATTAAAAATTGGCAAACAAACAGATTTTCAGGCCCATATGATAGAACATCAATTAGGAGCATATACAGATTGTAATCATGGTCAGGGGCTTGCAGTTATTCATCCTGTTTTATATCGTCACATCTATAGGGAAGGGCTGGATAAGTTCGTTCGTTTTGCTGAAGTCATCTGGAATGTATCACCGGAAGGGAAAACCAAAGAAGAGACCGCTTTAGCCGGAATCAGGAAGCTTGAGGAATTCATCAAAGAGGCAGGGTTACCGTCCTCATTACGTGAAATGAATATTCAGGGCGACGATATGTTAAGAAAAGTGGCTGATTCCACAAATATCATGCCAGGATGCTGCAAGCAATTAACTGCAGAGGAAATCTATCAGATTTTATTAGAATGCAGATAAAAGGGAGAATCTTAAAATGAAGGTATTGTTAATTAACGGAAGTCCCAATCATAATGGCTGTACAAAAACAGCGCTGTCGATTGTTGCGGAAACACTGCACAAAGAGGGGGTGGAAACAGAAATTATCGATGTGGGAAATAAAGCGATTCGCGGATGCATCGGCTGCCGAAAATGTTTTGAAAAGGGAAAATGTATCTTTGATGATTTTGTCAATGAAGTGGCATCAAAATTTGAGGCGTGTGATGGAATTGTTATAGGATCACCTGTGTATTATGCGTCAGCAAATGGAACATTGATTTCATTTTTAGATCGCCTGTTTTATAGTACATTTGCGATTGATAAGACAATGAAAGTAGGAGCAGCAGTGGTATCGGCAAGAAGGGCTGGTACGACAGCAACATTTGATGAACTGAACAAATATTTTACCATCAACAGTATGCCGATTGCGGCAAGTCAGTACTGGAATATGGTGCATGGATATACGCCGGAAGATGTATATGCAGATAAAGAAGGATGTCAGACGATGAGAACGCTTGGCAAAAATATGGCGTTTCTCATAAAGAGCATTCAGATGGGAAAGGAAACATTTGGGATTCCAGAAAAGGAAGAACATGTGGCTACGAACTTCTCCAGACCGGATCTTTTAGAAAAATAAAACCAATTTCAAAAGGTTTTGTAATGTAAGAATAGTAAATAATGAAATGAAAATAAAAGAAAGAGAGATATTAAATATGAGAAAGAATTTTGGAGCAAAACCATTATTATATCCACAGCCTGTTTTAATTATTGGAACTTATAACGAGGATGGAACAGCAAATGCGATGAATGCAGCATGGGGCGGCATTTGTGGCGAAGATAAGCTGATCATGGATTTGGCAAGTCATAGAACGACAGACAATATACTCAGAAATAAAGAATTTACGGTAAGTATTGCGGATGCGGCTCACGTCGTAGAAGCCGATTATGTTGGAATCGTCTCAGCGAACAGAGTACCCGACAAGATGGAAAGAGCCGGTTTGCATACCACAAAGAGCGAATTTGTCAATGCGCCGATCATCGAAGAATTTCCAATGACTTTTGAATGTAAATTGCTTAGACAGACGGAAGAAGGAATTGTTGGTCAGATCGTTAATGTCAATATTGATGAAAGAGTTTTAAATGAACAGGGAACCGTAGACACGGATAAACTGGGAGCAATTACATTTGATGCCATGAATTCAGCATATGTAAAACTTGGAGAAAAAGTTGGAAATGCATTTCGGGACGGTAAAAAATTAATAAAGTAGGGAGAATGAATATGAAGAAAAGAATACTTGGTATTTTACTCGTGTGTACAGTAGCTATGGGATTGCTGGCAGGTTGTGGAGCAAAAAAAGATCAGACATCTGCAAACAATGAAATTAATCATGCAACAGAGCCTTCCAATGCAACAGAAGGATCTGATTTAAACACAAACAAAGAAGCAAAGGGAAAAGTACTGGTTGTTTATTATTCAGCAACCGGTCATACACAAGCTGTTGCCAATGCAGTTGCAGAAGAAACTGGTGGAGATACCTTTGAATTAGTACCTGTTCAACCGTATTCAGATGCAGATCTGGATTGGACAAATAATAAGAGCAGGGTAAGTGTAGAACATGATCAGGAAGCACAAAGAGATGTAGCGCTTACTTCAACAACAGTAGCAGACTGGGATTCATACGACACTGTTTTTATTGGATATCCAATCTGGTGGGGAATTGCAGCATGGCCAGTAAATAATTTCATTTCAGAAAATGATTTCTCAGGTAAAACGGTAATACCATTCTGTACTTCAACTTCTTCAGGCATTGGTGAGAGTGGAGAGTTATTAGAAAAACTGGCAGGAAACGGAAGCTGGCAGGAAGGAGAACGTTTTCAATCCAGTGCATCCGCTGAATCCGTGAAAAAGTGGGTGCAGGGCCTTACATATTAGAGAGGATGACATTATTTTATTATGACATGGCTGTTTCAACACGAATGACAGTACTTTGCACTAGTCAGTTGGTAGTGCAGTTCTTTCAAAATTAGATTAATTTAATAGAAATAAAAGAAATTAGCACTCTCATGTTGACAGTGCTAATTTTTTGTGCTATAACAAATCTAAGATCAGTTGTTATACAACATATAGAACAACATGAACTGCAGATATGATCTTACAGAATTAGGATGGTTACAATGAAAAATGAAAATAATAGCACTCACAGTCGGAAATACTGATTGTTAGGGAGGAGGAAAGTTTATGAATATTAATAAATTTACACAGAAGTCGATGGAAGCTGTCAACATGTGTGAAAAAATTGCTTACGATTATGGACAGCAGGAAATTGACCAGGAACATTTTCTCTATAGTCTGCTTACAATAGAAGACAGTCTGATTGCTGGATTGATTGAAAAAATGGAAATTAATAAAGATCAGTTCAAGAACAGAGTAGAAGAGTTACTTAGGAATAAGCCAAAGGTATCTGGTTCGAGTCAGCTTTACGTCAGCAATGCGCTGAACAAGGTACTGATCAATGCAGAGGATGAGGCCAAGAGAATGGGAGATTCTTATGTCTCGGTTGAACATCTATTCTTGGCGATGCTCCATGAGCCCAATAAAGGCGTCAAAGCATTATTTAAAGAGTTTGGAATTACAAAGGACAAATTCCTCCAGGTGCTTTCCACAGTCAGAGGAAATCAGAAGGTAGAGAGTGATAATCCAGAGGCGACATATGACACGCTTTCAAAATACGGACAGGATCTTGTGGAAAGAGCAAAGGAAGGAAAACTTGATCCTGTCATAGGCAGAGATGCAGAAATTAGAAATGTAATTCGGATCCTTTCCAGAAAGACTAAGAATAATCCAGTATTAATTGGTGAACCTGGTGTTGGTAAAACGGCAGTCGTGGAAGGACTTGCACAGAGAATCGTGCGTGGAGATGTGCCGGAAGGACTGAAAGATAAGAAGTTATTTGCATTGGATATGGGAGCACTCGTCGCAGGTGCAAAATATCGTGGCGAATTTGAAGAGAGACTGAAAGCTGTTCTGGATGAGGTCAGAAAAAGTGAAGGACAGATCATTCTTTTTATTGATGAAATTCATACGATTGTCGGAGCCGGTAAAACGGAAGGTGCGATGGATGCAGGCAATATGTTAAAACCTATGCTGGCCCGTGGTGAACTGCACTGCATCGGTGCAACGACACTGGATGAGCACAGAGAATATATTGAAAAGGATCCTGCACTGGAAAGAAGATTTCAGCCGGTCATGGTCGATCAGCCATCAGTAGAGGATACAATATCAATTCTGCGTGGAATTAAAGAACGGTATGAATTATTCCATGGCGTTAAAATTACAGATGCAGCACTTGTTTCTGCAGCTACGTTGTCAGACAGATATATATCGGATCGATTTCTGCCTGATAAGGCAATTGATCTGGTCGATGAAGCCTGTGCAATGATTAAGACGGAACTGGACTCAATGCCAACAGAACTGGATGAAATGCAGAGAAAGATCATGCAGCTGGAAATTGAAGAAGCAGCGCTTAAAAAAGAAACTGATAATCTGAGCAAAGAAAGACTGGCTGCACTGCAGAAAGAATTGTCAACACTGAATGAGTCATTTAAAATTCAGAAGACAAAATGGGACAGTGAGAAGAAGAGTGTTGATTCTATCACAAAACTCAAAGAAGAATTAGATCAGGTAAATCAGGAAATAGCCAATGCCAAAAGAGAATATAATCTGGATAAGGCAGCAGAACTGCAGTACGGAAAATTACCACAGATCCAGCGCCAGATTGAGGAGGCAGAAGCAAAGGTCGACGAGAAGGAATTAGAACTCGTGCATCAGAATGTAAATGAGGAAGAAATCGCGAAGATCATTTCCAGATGGACAGGTATACCGGTTGCAAAGTTGAGCGAAAGTGAACGACAGAAGACATTGAACCTGGATGAAGTGCTTCACAGAAGAGTCATCGGTCAGGATGAGGGCATTACAAAGGTCACAGAGGCAATTATTCGATCGAAAGCGGGTATCAAAGACCCAACAAAACCAATCGGATCATTTCTGTTCCTCGGTCCTACTGGTGTTGGTAAGACAGAGCTGGCAAAGGCACTGGCAGAAAGCCTGTTTGATGATGAATCCAATATTGTAAGACTCGATATGAGTGAATACATGGAGAAATATTCCGTTTCCAGACTGATCGGAGCGCCTCCTGGATATGTGGGTTACGATGAAGGTGGCCAGCTGACGGAAGCGGTTAGAAGAAAACCATATTCCGTTGTTCTATTTGATGAGATAGAGAAGGCACATCCGGATGTTTTCAATGTGCTGCTACAGGTCCTGGACGATGGTCGTATAACAGATTCACAGGGAAGAACAGTAGATTTTAAGAATACGATCATAATTCTGACATCCAATATCGGTTCGAACTATCTGCTGGAAGGAATTGATGAAAATGGCGGAATCAGACAGGAAGCAGAAGATGCAGTCATGACAGAACTGAAAGGACATTTCCGTCCTGAGTTCCTCAACAGACTGGATGAAATTATTATGTTCAAGCCGCTGACAAAAGATAACATTGGAAACATCATCAATCTGCTTGTCAAAGATATTAATCGCAGATTGACAGATAAAGAACTTCATGTTGAACTTACTGATGCAGCGAAAGCATTTATTACAGAACATGGATTTGATCCAATGTATGGTGCACGTCCGTTAAAGAGATATGTACAGAAAACAGTGGAAACACTGGCAGCAAAGCTGATTCTGAAGGGCAATATCAGTGCAGGTGATACGATCCTGATCGATGTCAATGGACAGGAACTGACAGCACGTGTGAAAGATTATTTAAAATAAAAGATAGATACCACTGGCATACGACTATGCCGGTGGTATTTTTATGCAATGGACAAATAGCAGACCAGGCCATATAATAATGAATAATAGTCAAAAAGACAGCAAAGAAAAATTGTAGGAAACGAGTACAGGAGTGTGACAGAGAAAAATGAAAAATAAGAAAGAGGAAAAGCTGGGCAGTGCACCGATTGGAAAACTGGTCCTTAGTATGGCAGTGCCAACAGTAATCGCCCAGTTCGTAAATGTTTTATATAATATTGTTGACCGTATGTATATTGGACATATTCCGGAAGTGGGGTCTACAGCACTGACAGGACTTGGAATCTGCTTTCCGATTCTGATGATCATTGCTGCGTTCAGTGCGTTCGTTGGATCTGGAGGCGCACCACTTGCAGCAATCGAACTTGGAAGAGGCAACAGAGAACAGGCGGAAAAGATCCTTGGAAATGGGGTATCGGTTCTGTTATTTTTCTCAGTTGTGCTGACAGTGGTGTTCCTTTTTGTCAAGGAGCCTGTCTTATATTTGTTCGGTGCAAGCGATGATACTATTGTGTATGCACTTCAGTATATTACGATCTATCTTTGTGGAACTGTATTTGTGCAGGCTGCAGTTGGATTAAACACGTTCATTACATGCCAGGGACAGTCGCGAATTGCAATGTTTTCGGTACTGATCGGAGCAGTAATTAACATTGTACTGGATCCGGTCTTTATATTTGTATTTGGACTTGGGGTCAGAGGAACTGCAATTGCAACTGTTCTTTCACAGGCATGTAGTGCAGTCTGGGTCGTTTCATTTCTGGCATCCAAAAGATCTGGCATTCGTATTCGCAAGGAAAATCTGAGACCTGACCGAAAAATTGTTGCGGGAATCGCGGCACTTGGTATCTCTCCATTCGTTATGCAGGCAACGGAGAGTCTGATCACGGTTGTCTTTAACAGTGGATTGCAGATTTATGGAGGAGATCTCTATGTGGGTTCCATGACGATTTTACAGAGTGTTATGCAGCTGTTCGTGGTTCCAACGCAAGGCATCACACAGGGAATCCAGCCAATCATCAGTTTTAATTATGGTGCAAGAAATGAGGAGAGGGTCAGAAAGACATTTCGGATTTCTCTGACAGTGACGTTCACGGTGACATGTCTTTGTACGCTGGCGGCCTTTCTGATTCCATCTCTTTTTGCAGGCATGTTTACAGGAAACCAGGAACTGATCAGTCTGGTATCACAGGTGATGCCTGTGTTTATGGGCGGTGTCTGGATGTTCGGAGTACAGATGGCTTGTCAATCAGCATTTATGGGAATGGGGCAGGCAAAGATCTCCCTATTCCTCGCATTGCTGCGTAAGGTGATTCTTCTGGTTCCGCTGGCACTGATTTTACCACGTTTTACCGGCGTGATGGGAATCTATTATGCAGAACCTGTTGCAGACATCCTGGCAGCAATTACAACGGGAACACTATTTTTTATGAATTTTAATGGCTCTTCGTGTATAGTTGTGGGTCAAATTTTCTGAAAGCTTAGTGTTTATG
>CAJMQE010000081.1 GCA_905215405.1 uncultured bacterium | reverse complement strand
ATATCCCCTTATAGGGGACACAGCAAACCACCGGTTATACCGGTGGCTGTGATTAGTTCGGAGTATGTGCAATAGAGAAAAAAGCTTTGCAATGTATATTTTACATATAAAATATAACAAAAAATAAGTATTTTTATGAAAAACTTATAAAAAAGTTGTTGAAAGAACTTTCATTATGTAATAAAATGTATAACGATGTAGCATAAAATTATACACTAATTGGAGGAAGTTTATGAAACAGACAGGAAAGAGAAGGCTTAAAAGTACGTTGTCCATTGTGCTTGCTATGGCTATGGTCTGTTCGGTCATACCTTACTGGCCGTCAGATATCTTTAGTTTAGAGGCAAAAGCTGCGACAACAGAGAACAATGCAACAAGTTTACTTTCTGAATGGAAAACGTCCGGAACAGATAATCTGGACATTTCTGAAGCGGATGATGGGGATGGAACGAAAGTGCTGATCCTCGATCAGAAAAGTCAGGGAAGTTCCATGGCAGGAAGTTATGAAACAGCATCGATCCTTGAGTTTGCACCAGAGGATACGACCTTTACATCTGGCTATACCATATCTGCAGATGTAAAAGTAACGGATGTATATAAAGCAAACAATTCTTCAGGAATTGGAATCGGAGATACTGTGGAATCTCAGAATCAGTCATATTATGCATATGCAGCTTACCGGGCATCTGGTAATGCAAAAGCTGTTTATAATAAGGCAGATGGAACCTATGGTTCTACAGATATTGGAAGTGCGGCGACTGTTACGGCCGGTACGCAGTATACGGTCGGCTTTCAGAAGACAGACAGTAGTTATGCAGTCACCTGGAAAGATTCTGATTCTTTGAATCTGGCAAAGACGATTAATAAAAATAATGTAAATAGTGTATTTTTTGATTCGACAGAAACAAATGGTTCAGCACCTGGAATTATATTGGAAGGGGTCCGGGCTGAAATCAGAAATCTGCAGGTCAAAGATCAGAACGGGACAGTACTCTATGATCTGAATAAAGCGGGGGCCGAAAGATATCAGGCAGATTGTACGATTCAAATTGGTGATACAGCAGTGGATTCCTACACGCTGACGGATAGTTTTACAGGGGAACCGCTACAGGCTGCAATTGATACACAGCTGGATACAGTACTGGAAAATGGAAAAGAACTGACGGTGGTCTCAAATGCAGCAGATACCACATCTGCAGAATTAGGAAGCTATAGTGCTACTGTTGATGCGGACAGAAAGATGATTGTTGTAAAAGCAGGTACAACAACAGTTGCACAGATCAGCTATCAGATCAAAGGACAGAAACAGTATCTGATTACAGATGCAGGCGAAGTCACTTATGATTTTACACAGAATATACTGGGACTTGATACAGCGACAGCAGTACCTTCGACTGGATTGACATCAGATGATGGCTGTCTGACCATAACTGGTAATGGTATGAAATGGCATGATGGAACACATGGAGCCGCCATTACGACAGGAGATGGTTTTGCACTTAACATTCCGGCCGGACAGACAACATTGACATTTTCTGTCTGTGCTTATAGCAAAGCTACAGCAGCTATTAGCATGCAGGGAAGTGACAAAGTAGAGACTGTATCGCTTACGGGGGATGGTGCAGATGATACAAAAACGATTTCTTATATTTGTAAAAGCGAAACAGATACAACTGTGAACATCGCAATAACAGGAAATGGATATCTGCATTATATTAAAGCGAATGCGGAATCGGTAAGGCCGGTAGCAACCGTAAAAGGCAGTATTGATGGAGCCGACGGAGAACTGTTATATTTTTATGATGGAACAGCAAAAGTGGCTGAGACAACAGTTGAAAATGGAGCATATTCAGTATCTCTTCCAACGGGAAGCCAGTATCGTGCAGCATTTGCGGATGAAGATCGATTTGAGGTGATCCAGGGAGCAACAATTGACCTGAGTACGGCAGCTGCTGGAGCTATTATCGATAATGCCATAACATTTTCAAAATGGGATGATACAAAAACATTTTCCTTAACGATTGCAGGTAGAACATTTACTTTTGAACCAGGTGCCACAAAGACAGATGCATTTACAGTGGCTACACCAGAAAGTGACCATGTGGAACTTGCAACAGATAAAGAGGCAATTGTATGGGCAGATCTTGGTGATAATGCGACAGGAGAACTGACTTTAGCGCAACTTACCGATGTAAGTGATAATATTACAACACAGGTTAAAGACAATGAAATTACAGTGACCTATACAGATGCAGCCAGCAGACCATATTCCTATATGATTGCTGTAAAAGATGACAGTGCATCAGGAAATCCAAAACAGGATGGAATGCCGGTCGTATATGATTTTACACAGAAAGAGGTAACAGCGGATGTATCAAGTCTGCATGCAAAAGGAAGCAGCTATGTGATCATGGATCCAGTTACTTCAAAAGATAAATTACTGACATTTTCAAATGGAATTTATTTTAACGATACTACGCATGGAATCGGGCTGAATGATGGAGCTGTGATCAGTGTAAAGGTTGCCGGAAATGCAACGATAGATTTTACGAACTGTGCATATTCAAAAGCACAGGTACAGGCAACAGTGACTCCTTTACAGGAAAGTGAAACGGGTGTGATTACCCCAGCTGATTCGGTAAGTACAAAGGCGGAAACCGATGGGGATGTACAGAGCTTTTCTTATGAGGGTGGAGCTGCAGTAATTACATTTACATTTACAGGTGGTTCTGCATATATTCATCGTTTGGCAGTAACCAATGAAGCACCTGCAGCAGTTGAACATACGCAGGAAAAGATGCCATCGGTTCAGACAATTGGAACACAGGATGCATTGAGTGCATCACCAGTAGGACAGAGACTAGTGCTCAGACAGAGTGGCGGTATGTTAAATACGATCGATGGAAATATCAACAGTTCAGTCAGCTATTATGGATTTGATACGACAGCAGATACGGTAAAACTTACGGCTGATGTACGGATCAATACTAGTGGCGCAAGTAATTATAATGGTATTTTCTTTGGCGCATTTAATGATACTTACATGGCAACTGTGGGAATAAGAAATAATACAGGACTCAGAGGAATTTATTCCAAGAGCAGTGCGGATATGGCCGGTGCAGGCGGAATCAACAGTTCCATTGCGGACGGTAGCATAGTTTCATTTACAGCAGAAAAGACAGAGGATGGTTTTGTTGTTACTGCGACACCAAAAGATGGGGAACAGCAGTCTATGACATTTAAATATAACAGCGATTCCTATCCGCTGTTCAAGGCTGGAATGGATTCTGCAGTACAGTATGGATTTGTTCTTGCAAATGCAACAGCTACAGTTACGAATATGAAATATTATGCTGTAGATGGTAGCCTGCTCTACGATCAGAATGCATGTTATGATGCAGCAGGAACAGCACCCGTGGTAGAATCGGTAACAGCAGAGGCGGCAGCAACAAGAGATTCTGTTGCAGTTAGTTGGACAGACACAACAGCTGCTGATGGGGACGGAAAATATGTGGTTCAGGTAGCAAAAGACGGTGGTGCATGGAGTGATGCAGCAACAGATCTGACAGAACATGGATTTACCTACCCAATTACGGAGGCTGGGACTTATCAGTTCCGTGTCTGCGGAAAATTAGGCGTAAATGGTGAATGTAATGCCTATGTTACATCAGAACCAGTTGTGATCATTGCAGCACTGAGCAGACCAGTCGTAACAATCGCATCTTCTGCATCAATGGTAAGTCTTGACTGGCAGAAGGTAGATAAAGCCGTATCATATGAGATTTATCGTTACTCCTATGATGAGACGCAAGCCAATGCAAAGAAAATTGCTACGGTATCAGATAACACCTATACGGACACAGATGTTACAGAAGAGATGCCATATTATTATTATGTAACAGCTTATAGTGTAGATAATTATAGTAATCCTTCTGAGGTCGTGTGGACAGTACCATCTGATGGACATGAGGGATCTTATGTATATGAAGACGAATCAGCAGGAATTACAATTACAAAGAAATCTTATGATACAGTCTATGATGGAAAGATTACACTGGAAGGAATCGTAGAAAAGAGTGCAAATGTGGTATTGCAGGTAAATGGAAATAATGCAGCCCAGATGTCAGTTGATGAAAGAGGCACATTCTCATTTACAGATATTCCAGTAGAAGAAGGAAGAAATGATGTAGTACTACTTGCAACAGATCATGCGGGAAATGTGACCCGCCAGACATTTAATTATGTATATCTGACCAATTATGATCTAATCGTGGATGCATCACATGCAGGCGCAGACGGAGAGACGAACAGCGCTGGAATACCAGTCTATAAGACAGTACAGGCAGCGTTGGATTCTGTTTCTCAGCAGAACGACAGCAGAATCGTAATTCTTGTAAAAGAGGGCGATTATGAAGAAAATCTCCAGATTAATACACCGAATATTACTTTGATCGGTGAAGATAGTGCAAAGACCAGAATTTTTTATAACACCAGAGAAAACGTTGGTGGAGATATGGCAAAACGATGTGCCGTATATGTACAGAAAGGGGCAACAGGATTTTCGGCAGAAAATCTGACATTTGAGAATACATATGAATATCTTGGAGATGGATCAATTTCTAATGAATCCTGCGATGCATTGAGAAATGATGCGGAAAATACAGCATATGTCAATGTGAATATCCGTGGTTATCAGGATACGCTCTGTGCGAACCAGGGAACGCAGTATTATTATAAATGTACGATCAGCGGAAATGTTGATTTTATATATGGAAATGATCCAAGAGCTTTATTTAATGACTGTAAACTCGTGTTTAGATATGCAGCAAACAAGAATAGTGGCTACGTGTGTGCACCAAAGACAAATGCGGATGCAACATATGGACTCACGTTTAATAACTGCCAGATTACATCTGAAAAGGGCTGCTCAGGCAGTAAATACTATCTGGCAAGACCATGGGGAGCTGATGCAAGTATTACCTGGATCAATTGTTACATGGGAAAGATCCTGAAGGCGAACGTAGCAGATCCATACAGCGATATGAGCGGAAATGCAGCGGACGAAGCAAGATTTGCTGAATTTGGAAGTTATGGTCCCGGATACGAGATCAACGACCAGAGAAAACAAATTTCACCAGCGATGGCATCCAGGATGGTAACGGCAGAGTATCTGACATGGGATCCATATGCAGCAGTTGGTGCAATCGGTCAGAACTATACAGGTTCTATAAAAACAACAGCTTCAGACAGATATGTAACTGAGAAGTATACAACAGATGCAGCACTTTCCAGTGATGGAGATGACACAGGCCTTTCAAAATACACAATGGAAGGATATGCACATGCAGATGGCGTAACAGGTGGTGGCAATCTGTATGAAACTTCAGAGAATTATTACAAAGCAGCAGATGCACAGGAATTTTTACAGGCGCTGCTGGATGTAAAAGATTCAGGAATGCCTTCGGTAATTGAACTGACAGGGGATATTGCACTTGGCAGTAACGAAGTTCAGGATTATGCGAAATATGCATCTGTAATCAAGGCACATACATTCCAGGCACTGACTCATCCAACGCTTCAGGAAACTGGTGTTTCAATGCTGATGTTATCCGATATGAGCAATCTGACCATTTATTCAAAGAATGGTGCAAAGCTCACACATGCATGTACGGATGTATCAGGTTCACAAAATGTAATTATTAGAAATATTAAATTTGATGAACTCTGGGAATGGGATGAGGACACAGAAGGTGCATACGACAGAAATGACTGGGATTATCTGACGATTGAAAAAGGAAGTGCCGGAATCTGGGTAGATCATTGTACATTCTATAAAGCATATGATGGCGTAATTGATGTGAAGACACCGGCCAGTGCAAGTAACATTACAATAAGCTGGTGTGAATTCCTGCCGGCAAGCGAAAATAATACATTTTTTGATACGATGATGCAGGCAATGAGCAGTAATCCATCGGCTTATCTATATTATTCTCATTTGTTAGAGGAAGGTATGACAGCTGATCAGATCTACGGTTATGCATATGGTCAGAAGAAGACACATTTATTTGGGCAGTCCGATACGGATTCCAGTGCAACAAATATTTCAGTAACACTGGCAAACAATTATTACAAGGATTCAATGGACAGAATGCCAAGACTTCGTTATGGAACAGCGCATATTTATAATTGCATCATGGACGCACAGGACTTAAGAGAAATCAGAAACAGTATCGGTATAGCGGGACTGGCACAGAAAATAGTAAGCAATGGTGCTTCTTCTACATGTGGTGCACACATGCTTCTGGAGAACTGCTATATTTCGGGTATCACCAATGCACTGAACAGTGGAAATGGCGACAGCCCAGCAGGATATATCAATGCTGTAAATTCAGAATATCTCATAGATGGACAGAAAACAGCATTGGAAGTAGGCAATAATAATACACTTCAGGATGGAAAACTGGTACAGGATGCAAATGCATTTACAGCGGCACTTCCATATAGTAACTATACACTGTATGATGCAGATTCACTGGAAAGCACTGTTGCGCCTTATACAGGTGCAGGTAAGCTGGATATGACAACGCTGCAGTGGGAAAAGACAACTTATACAGCAGAGCAGCATGTATGGGATGCAGGAGTGGTAACGGTCAGACCAACAACGACAACGACTGGAATTCGTACATATACTTGCCAGAATTGTGGAGAGACTAGAACGGAAGTGATTCCAAAGCTGACTGTTGCGATTCATGCAGATGCAGAAGAAAATGCACCGGAAGTTTTACTGGATGACGCTACTGATACGGTAGTCAGCAATATTCTGACAGCAGAAGAGATGGACCAGATTATCAATGGAGAAAAGCTTTCTGTGTATATTAAGGCACAGGATAGCACAGATACAGTTACGCAGCAGGAAAAAGAAACAGTTGGACAGATTCCAGGTAACTATACAGTTGGAGAGTTCTTAGACATAACATTGTTCAAAAAGATTGGAGAACAGGCAGAAAGCGAAATTATAAATACCAGCGAGAATCTTACAGTTAGACTTGTCTTAAAAGATACACTTAAAAATACGGATCAGAATATAAAGAGAACTTATAAAGTGGTTCGTTTACACGATGGAACTGTGGATCTGCTGGATGCAGAGTATCACGCTGAGGATGGAACACTGACATTTTTGACAGACAGATTTTCTACCTATGTAATCGTATATCAGGATGTCAAGGCAGATACACCAGATCAGCCAACAGTACCAGATCAGCCAACAGTGCCGGATCAGCCAACAGTGCCGGATCAGCCAACAGTACCGGATCAGCCAACAGTGCCGGATCAGCCAACAGTGCCAGATCAGCCAACAGTACCGGATCAGCCAACAATACCAGAACAGCCGACCGTGCCGGTAAAACCAGCTCAGACGGAAAGTGCCAAGACACAGGCAGAAAATTCAGAATCTCAAAATGAGACGGGAGAAAATATTGTGATTACGGTAGCCGGAACGGATAGCAGCGAATCAGGTACACCGGGTACTGGAGATCATGTAAATGTAAGCTTGCTCCTTTGGATGGTCGGAATGAGTGCTGTGGTTATCTGTATTCTTAGTAAAAAAGAAAAAGAAAGAGCTTAGTAAAGTAATTAAGAAAGAGATTATAAATAATAAAGAGATTAATAAAGAGATTAAGAAAGATTAATAAACAGATTAAGAAAAAGTATAATAAAGAGCTGATGTAGACAACTGATAAAATATAGTCTGAATCAGATCGAAAAGGAAAAGAAGCATTGCCACAAAGCGTATTGCATAGCTAAGTGACATGCTTCTTTTTTGTAACTTCTTCTTATAACAAATTCCAGATACAACCAGCTTTAGATAGAACAGGGCTCAAATAATACAAACTTTAGATAATACAAGTTTCAGATAAAATAAAAACGACCGAAATCCCAAGGAAAATTCAGTCGTCTTTGACAAAAAAATAAGCGCGAGACGGGGATCGAACCCGCGACCCCCTCCTTGGCAAGGAGGTGCTCCACCACTGAGCCACTCGCGCGTACTATATGTTGAATAACATTTGTTCGTTACTCAGCAAGCATATTTGATACTATACTATAGATGAAACAGCTTGTCAATAGAAAAAATTAAAAATATAAATAAAATTAACAAAAAAAGGAGAAATAAAAAAGATGGATTTTATTACTATAATGTGCTAAAATATACAATGTTATACTTTAACGTCCCAAAATCTTACGTGAAACTGGTTTTATCGACAGATATTACAGTAGATCGCAGACCACGGCTGGACGAAGTAGTATCTAGTAGTATTTAGTAATAATCTGCGGAAGCAGAGAAGAAAGGAAAAGTTTATTAGTTATGAAAGAAAAAGCAAAGTTTTCGAGCAAGATAGGATTTATACTTGCGGCAGCTGGTTCTGCAGTTGGACTTGGTAATCTTTGGAGATTCCCATATCTTGCAGCAAAATACGGTGGCGGTACATTCCTTCTGATCTACCTCATTCTCGCAGTAACATTTGGTTTCGTCTTAATGCTTACTGAAATAGCAATCGGTAGAAAAACAGGTAAGAGCGTTCTGAACGCATATGGTGTCTTAGATGGCAGATTTAAGTTCCTTGGTGTGATTGCAGGTCTTGTTCCAGTAATCATTTTCCCATATTACTGTGTAATCGGTGGTTGGGTAACAAAATATCTGTGTGTATATGTAACTGGCGAAGGCAGTGCAGCAACCTCAGATTCCTATTTTACAGGATTTATTGGTGGCGTATCACAGCCAATCATCTTCTTATTGGTATTCCTTCTCCTGACAGCAGTTGTTGTCGTACTTGGAGTACAGAAAGGAATTGAAAAATCAAGTAAGATCCTGATGCCAATCCTTGTTGTGCTATCAGTGATCATTGCAGTGTATGTATTTACAATTCCTGGTTCTATGGATGGTATCATATATTATATCAAACCTGATTTTAGCAGGTTCTCGATTAATGCAGTATTCGCTGCGATGGGACAGTTATTCTATTCCATGTCAATCGCAATGGGTATTATGATTACATATGGTTCCTACATGAAAAAAGAAGACAATCTGGAATCCAGTGTTAGACAGATCGAAATCTTCGATACTGGTATCGCATTTGTTGCTGGTCTGATCATTGTCCCAGCAGTATTTACATTTTCAGGTGGAGACCAGGCAGCACTGAAACAGGGTCCTAGTCTTATGTTCGTAACATTACCTAAGGTTTTTGAAACTATGAAATTTGGTAATGTCATTGGAGCTATTTTCTTCCTCCTTGTTCTGTTTGCAGCTCTGACATCAGCAATTTCTCTGATGGAGACAATTGTTGCCATGGTAGAGGAAAAGTTCGGCATGGGAAGAATCAAAGCAAGTATCATCGTAACAATTATTGCACTTTTAATTGCTCTTCCATCAGCACTTGGATTCAGTGTATGGTCAGAAGTGAAGATCATCGGTATGTCATTCCTTGATTTCTTTGATTTCATTAGTAATGGTGTTCTGATGCCAATCGTAGCACTTTGTACATGTATTCTGATCGGATATGTTGCTAAGCCGGAAGTGATTGCAGAAGAAGTAGAAATTTCTGAAGAATTTAAGGCTAAGAAAATGTACAATGTAATTTTGAAATACATTGCCCCAATTATTCTGATCCTGATTCTGATCACATCTATATTAAATACATTTGGAATCATTACTCTTTAATTTTTATGTATTGTTTTGCTTGAGAGCAGCAATGTTAGAAAAGTGTACAGATAATATTGACAAAATATCTCATTTAGGATATATTTAAAAAATCCGTGAGGGAGTAATTCGCATGAAAATGTGGTTTGTCAACATACTGGTTTGGAAAGAACCTGGCAAATCTTAAAGAATGAGACTCATGTATGATGACAGGCTCTATGCCTGTTATTGTACATGGGTCTTTTTGAATGTTTACAGCCGGTACGGATGAAAAACTGGAAAAAAGAAAGTGAACGCAGATAATTTCAGACGCAATGCATATGATAAGATAGGCGTGATCGAAATACGATCGAAATGTGTCAGAAGAAATGCGTAGATGGAGGAAATAATGGGAATATTTGAAATCCTTTTGATTGGCGTAGGCCTTTCCATGGATGCTTTTGCAGTAGCTGTCTGTAAGGGCTTGAAGATGCAGAAAGTAAATTATCGGCAGGCAGTTGTTATTGCGGCATTTTTTGGCGGCTTTCAGGGCATAATGCCTCTGATCGGTTGGATACTTGGTACACAGTTTGCCTCATATATTGAATCGATTGACCACTGGATCGCATTTGTATTGTTGGCAGTCATAGGTGGGAAAATGGTCTATGAGGCACTTAATCCGGAAGAGGAAGATATAGCAAAAGGTGACAGTCCGCTGGATCTGAAAGAACTTTTGATGCTTGCCATAGCCACAAGTATTGATGCACTTGCAGTTGGAATTACTTTTGCTTTTCTGAAGGTATCCATTCTTTCAGCAGTTTCCATCATTGCAGTTACGACATTTGTTCTGTCACTGATCGGAGTGGTGATCGGTAACTTCTTTGGTAGCAAGTATAAGAGCAAAGCAGAAATTGCAGGTGGTGTGATCCTGATTTTGATCGGCCTTAAGATTCTGCTGGAACACCTGGGAATTCTGGGATAAGATAAATCAAAATTGCTCAGCAAATGTAAATATAAAAGTAAGAAAGAATTGACAGAAGTACAAGAATTTTGTTGATATCAGAAAATGAAAAAAAGGAATAGGAGAGTACGAAGATGATAAAAGATCTGACGACAGGAAAACCAGAGACAGTATTATGGAAGTATTCACTGCCCTTATTTGTAAGCGTAATTTTTCAACAGCTCTACAATATCGCCGACAGTGTAATTGCGGGAAAGTTTGCCGGGGAGGAAGCACTGGCGGCGGTCGGTGCATCCTATCCAATTACCATGATTTTTATGGCGATCGCAGTAGGAAGCAACATCGGCTGTTCCGTTGTGATTTCACAGCTTTTCGGAGCAAAAGAGTACAGAAGAATGAAGACCGCGGTCTCAACAACGATGATTGCTTCGCTGGTCGTATCGCTGGTACTGATGATGTTTGGCTTTTTAGGCTGTAATGCACTAATGACAATGATCAACACACCGGAAAATATATTTACGGACGGTGCACTGTATCTGAGAATTTACATAGCAGGATTTCTTTTTCTGTTCTTATATAACGTTGCAACTGGTATTTTTGCATCGCTGGGAGATTCTAAAACGCCATTGTATTTTCTGATTGGTTCTTCCCTTGGAAATATTGTATTGGATTACATATTTGTTGCAACATTTGGTTGGGGCGTTGCCGGTGTTGCATGGGCAACATTTATTGCACAGGGCATTGCCTGTATTCTGGCACTTCTGGCATTATTAAAGAGAATTCGTGGAATTCATGTGGAAGAGGAACAGGGAAGACAGGAACATTTCTCTTGGGAAATGTTAAAGAAAATAGCCTATATTGCGATTCCAAGTATCCTACAGCAGAGTTTTATCTCAATAGGTAATATTTTTATTCAGTGGCTGATCAATGGATTCGGATCCTCTGTGATCGCAGGATATTCCGCAGCAATCAAACTGAATACATTCGCCATAACTTCATTTACCACACTTGGAAATGGGCTTTCAAGTTTTACAGCGCAAAATGTTGGGGCAGGCGAATATGAACGTATTAAAAAAGGCTTTCGAGCTTCTATGATGATGGTGCTCATGATAGCGGTACCATTTGTCTTATTTTATGTGGTATTTGGTAATTATGCAGTCAGTCTGTTTATGGATTCGGATAGCCAGGTGGCATTACAGACCGGTGTAATGTTCTTAAGAATCGTTTCTCCGTTTTATCTGATCATTATGATCAAATTGATGGCGGATGGTGTGCTTAGAGGATCTGGTGCAATGAGACAATTTATGATCTCAACATTTACAGATCTGGTGCTTCGTGTTGTGCTTGCGTTCATTCTGTCGGTACCATTTGGGGTAACAGGAATCTGGATGTCGTGGCCGATCGGCTGGTTCACCTCAATGCTCATGTCCTTTACATTTTATAAAACGGGACACTGGAAGGAGAGCAGGATCTGATAGAAACAACGATAAAATGAAAATAGAAACGTGCCATCAGTGCTGTGTCTGTGCGGAATCTTGATAAAAGTATGGAATTTATCATAGCAGGTGGTGTATAATGGAACCTGTCAGGGGCATACTTCATGTAAGTATGCGGCTGGCAGGTTTATTTTAATGAATGATTCAGATTCATGTACATAGGAAAATGAGGTGTTCTTCATGAAAAGGTTATTAGCATTATTATTCAGTTCACTGACTGTTCTTGTGGTTGTATTTTTTCTCTCGGTTCTGACAAAGACCAATGGTGGAGCGACAAGTAATTATTTTACCAATGAGCCAAATACAGCAACGGGCGCAGTTGTAAATATTGATGATCTGTTACCGAAAGTAAATGGTGGCAGTTCTAGCGGAACAGGTGCAGCGGCAGCATCTGGAACCGGAAAATCCAATCTGCAGATGACAGATGGAACGGGACAGCTGGTCAACGACAGTTCAGCTTCTGGTGACACCGGATATACCGGTGAAAATTATGGCTTTTCTGATGAAATGTATCCATATCGGGCAATGCTGACAGAATCACAGCAGAAGGTCTATGATCAGGTCTATGAGAATGCACAGAATATGAATACCCAGTTCACACTGGTGGAAACAATGAGCAAAGATGGAATCAACAATGTTATGACAGCAGTTTTTGATGATCATCCGGAATTATTCTGGCTGGATACGAGTTACAGTTATGGATATACATCTAAAGGGACTGTAATTTCGCTTACACTTGCATTTAATTCAACTGCAGACAGCATTTCGACGAGTCGTCAGAAGTTCCAGGCGGCAGCTGGAAAGATCATAGCAGCAGCTTCTGCAGCGACAGATGATGTGGAGCGGGAAAGAATTGTCTATAAGGAGCTGATGAATCAGGTCACTTATGACGAGAATTCAGCGCTGAACCAAAGTGCTTACAGTGCAATGGTCAATGGAACATCAGTATGCGCCGGATATTCAAGAGCATTTCAGTATATTTTACAGCAGCTGAATATCCCATGTTATTTTTGTAGTGGGTATGCAAATAACGGATATCATGCGTGGAATATTGTAAAAGTAAATGGAAAGTTCTGCAATGTGGATCTGTCCTGGGATGATGAACTAGGGGATATGACCAATTCCTATTCCTTCATCTATTTTAATATAACAGATTCCATGATTTCAGCAGATCATACGAGACGGGATATGTCGGTAAAACTTCCTGCCTGCAATTAGACAAAAAAAGCTGGCCGTTATTTAACGGTCAGAACTAGAAAAAGTAAATTTAAATATAAATATAAAAAACACCATAAGAAATTCAAATTACAGCTGAATTTCTTATGGTGTTTTTTATAGTACTGCCTGCTGTAAAGCGGGACAGATCTAACAGCGGCGGTAATACATCCCGTTACCACAGCAGCAGTTACAGAGCATATTTGCAATACAGAGCTTGAGACAGAGACCACTGTTTCCGGAGGAAGGCATTCCGTAGGACGTGCCCATATCCTGATACCAGCTCTGTCCGTTCTGCAGTTGACTGACGAGATTGCGGTACTGGATATTGTCCGGTTCCATTGCTGCGGCTTTATTCGCATGTTCCAATGCTGTAACATTATTACCAAGTCCAGAATTTGCAATTGCACTGTAGTAATACCACTGAGCAGTCCGTTCACTGATATCTGACAGAACGTTGAGCGCTTCCTGATAATGTCTGTTTCGGATATAGTTAGCAGCAGCGTTCATGTGCATGGTGTATTCATCGTTCTGCCCGCGATTTGTCTGATTTCCAAATCCTCCAAAATCAAAACCGCCAAAACCACCGAAACCTCCAAAGTCACCAAAACCACCGAAGCCACCAGTACTGTTTCCACCATAGCCACCCTGGGAATAACCGCCCTGGTATCCACCATTCTGGTATCCACTGCCTCCGTGTGCCCGTTCCTGCATGATCTGCTGGTATGCTTCCTGGACCTGTTTGAATTTTTCCTCAGCTTGTGCAGCATTTGGATTGTTAATATTTGCATCAGGATGATACTTCCTGCTTAATTTTCTATACGCTTTCTTGATATCTTCATCCGAGGCATCTCTTGATAACCCCAGAACACTATATGGATCGAACATCACTTAGTTCCTTTCTGCGAATATTTTGCAAAAACAGTTATAAATTCTGCCTTTTTGGTGCAAAATGAAATATTGTTTATTATATAACAAGTGATAGGAAATAACAATCATCCGTAAATGTAAAAAGGGATGTTTTATAAAAATTTAATCTTTCTAAAAGATTCCAGTAAAGTCCATGTTTTCAATTAATTATTTGTAAAAATACACTGTGTATATTTGCAGATGGTGTTATTTTGTGGTAAAGTAAAGGTAATTACGAAGAACTGATAATTATAATACAGGAGGAAAGCATGAAATTTTTCATTGATACTCACACACATACGATTGCAAGTGGACATGCTTATAGTACAATTGATGAAATGACACGGGAAGCATCGAATATGGGAGTGACGCATCTGGCACTCACAGAACATGCTCCGAAGATGCCTGGTAGTTGCAGTGAGTTGTATTTTCATAACCTCAAAGTGAACAGACGTGAGAAATATGGTGTTACTCGTTTGTTTGGCTGTGAGGTTAATATTTTGGATTTAAACGGCTCTTTAGATATGCCGGACTACATTCTGAAACAACTTGATCTTGCAATTGCGAGTCTGCATACACCGTGTGTCAGAAGTGGGTCGGAATCTGAAAATACATTGGCACTGGTAAATGTAATTAAGAATCCGTACATCAACATTATCGGACATCCAGACGACTGCAGATATCCTCTTGATTATGAACAGATAGTAATGGCAGCAAAAGAATATCATACATTGCTTGAATTGAATAATTCTTCCTTAAAACCCTGTGGACCACGTGTTGGGGCAAGGGAAAATGATTTGAAAATGTTGGAATTATGCAAGCGTAATAATGTGTGCATCTCAATTGGCAGTGATGCGCACGTCGCAGATGATATCTGCAATTTCGAACTGGCATATCAGATACTTGAGGAAGTTGATTTTCCAGAAAGACTGATTGCAAATTCTGACATTGAGTTACTGAACAGTTATCTTAAGAAGAATCAATAATAAGGTCGAAAATAGCAATGGTGATGGAAAAAAAGAACATATTTCTTTACTTTACAACTTTAATATGTTAAAATTAGCTTATGACATCAAATGATAAGCTAGTTGATAAGTTTGTAAGATAATATGAAAGGTATAGGTATTATTAATGAACAAGAAACTTAGAACAGAAGAAGTGAATCAGTTATTTGATGCAATTCTCAGCCTGAAGGATTCAGAAGAATGTTTTGCATTTTTTGAGGACATTTGCACAATTAATGAATTACTTTCACTGTCACAGAGATTTGAAGTAGCAAAGATGCTTCGTGAACATAAGACATATCTTGATATTGCTGAAAAGACTGGTGCGTCTACAGCAACAATCAGCCGTGTAAACAGATCATTGAATTATGGCAATGATGGTTATGATATGGTCTTTAAGAGAATCCAGAAGTAATTAACAGATGGTGTACATTGTGCATGATCTGCAGATGTGTAGAATATAGTGTGTGTATTTTTACATAAGATACTTTTGATTCAAATCGATCTCTGATCAAGAGCAATCAAATACTATGGTTTATTATCTATTCAGTGAGGGTCTGGATAATAAATACTGATTTTTACCAGTGAAACAAAAAAGGTACTGCGCAATGCAGTACCTTTTTTGTTATATTTACTTTTCTTTTCGTTCTTTTTTAACGTCCTTTTTGCTTTCTTTTTTTTCCTTCTTAGACTTTGGTTCTTCAGCAGGAATCAGCTCGTCTATAATACTTTCAATAATATTCTTTTTCATATAGACATCGAAACTCAGCTGAGTGACCAGCGTAAAAAGCTGTAGAAAACGTTTTTGTTCATCGTCCTGAATCTCTTCAAATGCTTTCTCGCTACGTCGGTACTGGGAAATAACATCCTTTGAAATATTGGATACCTGTTCTTTTTCCAACTTATAAACCTCTTTATAGATGGAATCCAGTGAGCAGTCATTATTATCTTCGAAGAAATCGTTGTTTAATGGTGCAAGAAGCTTCTGGATATCACTGATCGAAAGAATATTCTTGAAATAATAAATGAAGACCAAAATATAAATATGGTTTCTGGAATATTTTTTCTTCACAGGTGGTGGCAGAAGATCATTCTTTGTATAATTGTTGATCATGGTCTTGGTAAGTGTCTTATCATCCGCATATCGTTTGACATCGCTTAAATGTTCATCCATAAATGTGGTTACCTGATCCATGTATAAATCTATATTAGGGACGTCGCCCGGCTTGATATAATTTAACTTTGATAATTTCCTGAGCAAGGAATTAACAAATTCTGAATTGTCACCTGACATGGTAGTGACCCCCTTCTCGTAATGTTTATATATTCATTATATAGTAATGAAAACTAGATAGCAAGCACTATTTAATAGATGTTTCATGAATCCGGAGCAGGAATGAAATATGGTGTGAAAGCAGAATTAATTTCGATGTCCACGAAGCAAATAAATAAAGGGCTGTGAGAATGGGC
>CAJMQE010000080.1 GCA_905215405.1 uncultured bacterium | reverse complement strand
TTTTTCACTGAGTTTTGTGCATTCTTTTCTACATTCGTATTCCGTGCATACGCACTGTTTTTGGAGATGCCATGAAATAAACAACCCACACTTCTTTTTGCTGGATCATAATGTTGCAAAATATCCTGTACCAGTTTGTGCTGCGCGATATTTGAATACAGCTCAGCAAGCAGATACAAATACTCCTTAAATGCCATGCCATCACAAAGCATATGATTCATGACAACACATATCGTATCTCTTGTTGCAGAGCGTAGTATGGTGATTCGAATCTGCGGTCCCTGATATAGATCTACCGGCTGTTTCAATCTTTCCAAGACCTGCGTTTTTGTAAATTCTTCTGTTTGACTGCTCACCTGTAATATTGAATTACGTTTTGCCTGCTCACAAGGAATCCAACGGTTTCTGACCAGCTTACATGCCAGTTGTGGTAACATTTGCAACGTTGCCCCTACCGCCTGTTTGCACATTTTCTCCTGTAAATGTCCTGACAGCCAGATGCAGCCATGCATCTGATGATCATGAAAGCGTCCGAACTGCTGCTGTACATAGTCGAACGCTTCCAATGGATACCCTTTTCTGTTTATTTTTTTACGAAATATGCTCCGTCTCATTTACCATCTGCCCAGTATTATCGCTTAGGTTGAACCTCCAGTTTCCTTAAAAATGCTTCGCATCCTTCCACGATATCATCATATGTCTCATCGAAATTGCCTGTATACCAAGGATCTGCAATATTTCCTTTACGCTCTGTAAAATCCAGCAGTTTGCAGACTTTTTCGTCCGGATCTTTTCCAATGATCCGGAATATATTTCTGACATTCATATCATCCATTGCAATCAGATAATCATATTTATCATAATCCTGCTTTGTCATCTGAACCGCGCGTTTCCCTGCGACACTGATTCCAAGCGGCTCCAGCTTCTCTCTTGTTCCATAATGAACTGGATTACCGATTTCCTCCCTGCTCGTTGCACAGGATGCAATCTGAAACTCATTGGCAATTCCTCTTTTTTCTACCATATCTTTTAATACAAATTCTGCCATTGGGGAACGGCAGATGTTGCCGTGGCAAACGAATAAGACTTTTATCATAGTTTTGATTTACTCCTTTTTGCCTTGAAATGCCCTATTTTGCAAGGGTTTTCGGGAATTTTGTGGTTTGTTTCAAAAATGCTGATTGTGGCAAATTTGAGCATAGTTTTGCAAGTTATTACTACCTGTTAGTAGTAAAATTAGTAGTAAAACGAAAATTCTTACTACTAAGAGATTTTCAATGTACCTTTTAATACATCTGCAGTATGTTTTGAGGTAATTTCATACTCAATACTTTCTGGAGCACTTGAAAAAACTAATGCTGAAGGAAATGCCACTGATGTATGATGTTTCAAATACGAAACGTGAATTAATATAATATCTTCATCTTCTTTTTCAAATAGTTCAAAGCAACACAAATTATTAACTATATCCGTATATTTTTCTTTACTTTCTTCATATTCTTGAGTTGCCGATGGTTGGTTAAATGGATTTGTCATGTGGTACGAAAACCTCTGTGGCATTATTGGATAATCCGAATATGCGCTAATTGAATCCGTTTCCTTTTCTTTGAGAACCATGTCAATGAACTTCATATCCAAAATAGTATCTATAATCAAGATTCCTGGCGCCGGTATATTTTTATTTCGAACCAGCTTTCCTTTTTCAAAACGAAGTTTTACATCTATATCTTCATCTATATCAGTTCCCAAATTGGACAAGACAAGTTTTATCAACTGGTAATTATCAATAACACTAAAATATTCAATGTACTCATTTAATTCTTCTATTTTCCAATATAAGTCCTCTAATTTATCATAGCGCTCTTTTTCTTCATCTGTTCCATTATATGTGGGCCCCCCGCCGCCAAGCATCGGACTTAATAAAGCTTGTGTTTTTGTAAGATTTCCTACATTCCAAAAACCTTCAGGCAAATCCACTTTATGTTTTTCAGCAAACTTTAAGATTGTTTCCTTTTCTGAACTTGTTATTTCTGAATCTATCGTTTTTGACTTAATAAAGTTTGCTATTGCAACTCTTTGAGGATCTTCTTCCTCTTCGTCTTCCTTTTTCTCTACAAATGTTCTTTCAGAAAGAAGATTATTTGACAATTCCTCTATTACACTTAATATCTTAAATTCTTGCTCCTTGATAAACTTACTTTCACAGAATGCTGATGAAACAACTGATACACAATTTGTTCCCGTCTGATAATCAATAATATCTAACATCGGCCTTTTTTCTACCACACTATTTGAATTTTTTGTACCAACCATTAATGGCAGAAAATACATTGTTAAATCATTAGTAAATCGTTTCTCAAGTTCTTCTTCACTGTCAACAACAAAGTAAATACCTCTTCCCTTATACTTTTCACGAAACTCCTGTATTTTCTTATATTGTTCACTATTAAGTTCTGAAGGACTTACAGGCTCGTCAACAAAATACATAAACACTTGCTTTCCTGCCGAAAGCATTTCCTCTATTTCTTCTTCTGTACCCGATCCATACTTATCAGTAGGCGTTCCAAATTTCGTCCAAAAAATAGCAACAGCCGCATCACAATCTCTTACAAATTGTTTATTAAGTAATTCTTGAGGTTTATCTCCTGACTGTGAATAACTATCTGTTGACCAATGTCTACCAACAATTTCCGCATTGTTAATTCGCCCTAATAACCTATTATATTTATCAATACACTCTTTTACTATATTTACATATTTATCAACATCTCCTGGACATGAAATTAACAAATCATATGCTGTAATACCCATTCTTGGCATATATAATCCCTCCAATGCAAAATTATTCCAAAATATATTATATCAGTAGATCCGTGCCTTTTCCACAAAAATAACGCTCCAGCCATAAAGCCAGAGCGTCATAATTTTTCTATATTAAATTGCCTTAAACATCCTATTCGTCATCGGTTTCTCATTCTTCTTTTCAACCTCTGCCTGCGCCTTTCTAAATTCTTCCATTCGCTTCAGTTCTTCCTCTGCATCATCAAATCCGATATGCGTGTACACATTCATTGTAACGCTTATATCCGAATGGCCCATAAGGTACTGAAGTGTTTTAGGATTCATCCCGGCTTTCGCTTGATTACTGCAGTAGGTGTGCCTGCATACATGCGGAGTGATGTTTGGCATCTGCACTCTATAAATATCGTTGTACCTACCAACCATATGATTGAATCTGTGCTGCCAATGCATAGCTACAAGTGGCATATCATTTTCATCGTAAAAAAGAAATCCCGTATGCCCGTCAATTACCTTCTCAACTTTCGGTGGTTCTCTGTCCTCAATAATCGCTTTGAACATATCCGCCACATCATTAGTAATAGGTATCTTTCTTGTTCCAGCATCCGTCTTTGTAGTTTCAATAATGTATCTCATATCAGCAGTTCTCTGCAATTGGTGGTCTATATTTAAAGTGTTATGCTCAAGGTCAATATCCTTTAATGTCAAACCACAAAATTCCGAAATACGAAGTCCTGTGTGAAACAAAATATACACCACTTCGTAATACTTACAATACACCGCATCATCATGCACGAATTTGAGAAACTTCCTCATCTGGTCTTTGCTAATTGCCTCTCTTGTAACAGAGTCATTAACCACCACTCCGGCAAGCTGAAATCCGAATGGGTTCTTTACAATAATATCATCATCAACTGCCATCTGAAATGCAGGTCTTAGCACTCCTCGAATGGTATGTATTGAACTATAGCTTTTCTTATCTTCCTGTTGCAATTTTATTAAGAATAATTTTGCATCGGAAGTCTTCACACTTCGAATTGCTTTTTTACCGAATGCCTCCTTTGCAAGAACTCTCTGAACTGTAACATATCCCTGCTTAGTGCTTTGCCTAACTCCGGTCTTTGTTTTCAAGTACCTATCCACCAATTCACATACTGTCATATTGCCATCTGTGATATTCGTGAGCACTTCCAGATCTGAATTGACCTGCTTTTCCATTTCTCGAAGTGACATACAAGGCTTTTTGCCGGGTGGCAATTTGTCCGTAGGCTCAAGCCTCCAGCTATATACAAAGTGTGGTTTGCCATCAATATGATATTTATATTGATATTTTCCATCGGCTCTAATGCTTTCTCCCGGACGAAGAACTCTTCGTTTGGAGTCGCGTCTAGTCTGTCCTCTACCTGCCTTTGCCATTAAACTCTCCTCCTTAACTCTGGATGATTTAATAAATATTTCTCAAATGCCACTCGAAGAATCAACTTGCGTTCTCCATAGTAAGCTAGGAAATCTTCTCCATCCGTATTCTGTAATAAATCATGAAACTTCCTTCGGCTCAAAACAAAATAATCAATTGCCTCCGAAGGGTTCAAAATGTCCTTTTCTGCAAGGTTTGGTCTTGCCATAAAATCACATTCCTTTCTGCCAAAAGTGGCTGTTTTCAAGGGTTTTAGGGTTCATCACATATTCGCTCTAGTGTCCTAGATAATCAACTACTTTCGGCAGATAAAATGTATTATATTTCTGACGAATTGCAGATAAATTCTTCAAACTTTGGTCTTACAATCAAATAGCGATTACCACAGTAAACAGCCACATCTCCAAGCCTGTCTTCTGCTATTCTACGCATCTTTTTTGTGCCAATATTAAAGTACTCTGCGGCCTCCTTGATGGTGAGCATATACTTCTCACTAGCAGGAAGCGTAGAGCTAATGCTTTCTGTATTCATAGTATTTCTCCTTCCGACAAGGTGGTCACACAGCTTGACTCCTTTGTACTAATTATTCTCTTTTTGACGTTTTAACATTTTTGCTGTGGTGCTTGCCCCGGGGGGACTAATTATCTCTGTGCCGTGTTGAACAGGGCAACGGTGCCGCCCCTTCACGCACAAAAATTGCGAAATTAAAGGGGGTATTAACCCCCAATACAGATAAATACTGTATAAGGGAATATGCCCCCACTCAATCTGAATAAAATAAAATCAATCTATTCTTTGAAAAACTACACATTTTCGTTTGAATTTGCAATTTCAATGACCTTAATAGCCTCGCTTCGTACAAGTTTGCCATCAAGGAACTCAATTGCGAGATAACCAATCTGATCGTAAAATGTGAACTTCTCAACAAGTGTTCTAACCGATACGGGCTTTCTGCCGATTACCCAATAATACGAGAAATCTCCAAAGGCAATAGGCTTTGTACCTGATTCGATGTCCGGCATAAATTCTGAAATAAGAACCTGCTTACCAAGAATAGTATCATTGCTATTATTCCAGAGATAATTGCCATCGGAATCCTTCATCTTTCTGAGAGCAAGTGCAGTCTTATCATTCATAAGCCATACACCATTTTTGCGATACTCACTTGGTACACTAAAATATAATGAAATCACATCATCATAAGTAAGTGCGTCTGTGGTAACTCCAACATCTGCACCATCCGTCTTGTTAAGAATACCAATAGGTTCACCCTCTCCAGTTCCATTGATAAATGCATTATCTTCTGTACGAGCAAATGCCTTAGCAAACTTACCTACGAGATGAGTATCAATATCAAAGTTAGCATCATTTACGAAGTCCTCATCGAGTTTCACAATAGCTGCTGCCTTATGGCTATCTACTGGAAGATTTGTAAAATCCTCCAAGCCATCATAAATCGGAATTGCCTCGCCCTCTGCTACAAACTGAGCCTTATCCTTACAATCCTTTGCATAAATTCTGTAAGCAGTCTTATAAGCACGATGCACTGTTGCAATCTGTCTGAAAAGTGACTCCTTTTCAAGTGCTTTCATAAGTTTTCCAGATGAGTTTGTTGGCATATTATAAGCACCTGTGGTTACATCCTTTCCCTTAGAAAGCGCCTTACCACTAACAGGCTTGTTTCTCATTAAATTCCAGAACTCAATATCATATTCTGGCTGTGATTCAACTGCTGAATAATTCTTTGTCATTTCCATTGTGATTCCTCCTATTTTCTTCTGTTACAATCAGGACATGTATATAATCCTAATTCGTTGTATGAAAGCTGTCTTCCGACCTGCTTTAATCTACCATTAGCGCAATGTGGACATTCAATATCATATGCAAATGCCTGCTCCTGGTTATGTGGCTGTTTTGCATGAAGTCTATAAAACTTCTTAATCTTTCCAGTCTCATCCTTAACAAGTTCATCCTTAAGATAAAGTGAACACATAGCCTGTGCGTACTCATCAGAGTAATAAGTGTGAATAGGGTGTAAAAGTGTACCCTCTTTGTTGTTTTTACATAATGAATAAATCATCTTCATTTCCTCCTGTTAATTGTATTTTTTACACCTATCGCAGGTGTATAAACCAAGTCTGTTGCTATCACAATTACGAGCCATCTGCCTTAATGCAGAACCACAAAGAGGACAATGGATAGAGATTTTATCCGTTGTCCTCTGACTCATTGACTTCTTCGAATGAAGCCTATAATAATTTGGTATCATTTCGCTAAGATACATAGAATGCGTATCCGCTACTACTTTTTCATCCAGCGATTGAAACATTGGTACTTTTTCTGTGCCATCTGTATTGCAATCGATCAATGGATGGTATCTTGTATCAATCAATAAAACCACCTCCTACGAAACCCTTTCAAATCTTCCATTGCAGAAATCCATAGCCTCATCATATGACGTGAAAATCAAGCAAGAAAATCCATACTCAACTTTCCAGACTGGAAAATCCTTATCCTTACATTGAGAAATTGCGACAGGTTGCCCTGCCTTATTTTTCATAAGAGCCTTGCACTCGTAATTACCACGAGAAAAACAGCTCTTATCTTTACTCGTAATACAAGGCTCTGAACCATAAAATACTTTAAGACGCATACCATCTCCTCCTCTCGCCATGTTCCATATTTTAAATTTGTGACGGAATAATTTATCTCGATTGTTAAGTCCCTGTTCCAATAGAGAATTGCTGTACTCTAACAATTCTTCCAC
The DNA here is from genome assembly GCA_905215405.1 of uncultured bacterium. Taxonomy (GTDB): domain Bacteria; phylum Bacillota; class Clostridia; order Lachnospirales; family Lachnospiraceae; genus CAJMQE01. Next base: position 10,579 of record CAJMQE010000080.1, on the reverse strand, counting down.
CTTTTGAGCAATATCTTCTCTTGAAACTTCTTTGACAGTCTTAACGATAATACAATCCGGCTGTCTTTCTCCATGCCACAAATAAATGGTTGCCTTTTTCTTTGTTCCAGTAGTGTAAACTCCACTCACTTCTACATTGAACCCATTACCAAAATCACGATATATCACTGGCTCAAGGTCAATTTCTCTAACACAATACTCTGCGCCAAGGCTCTTACATAAAGCCTTAATACATGAATTCTTACTTGGCATATTCTTTCGCCCCTTTCCTAAACTAATTGTGTCCTTTACGTCACACTGTCCTAAACAAATAAGAATAAATAAAAGAAAGAATATGACGTTTTATTTCTTTTAATAATCATTCCGTTACTATAAGGACACGTGACACAAAGGACACAAATTATTCTTCATTATAAATATATGGATTAACCGCATACTTCACAGCAGGCGGTCTTCCCTTGCCTGTAAACTTGCCAGTATCAATCACTGACAAATATCCATAATCAACCAGATTATCAAGCACTGGCTGTAAGTCATCTGCCTTTTTAAAGCTACGGCATAATCGTTGCACATCTCTCCGAGTAACTTCAACAAGACCTGCATTCTTTATTGCATTGAGAACATATCTGCTCTGCTTTATTGTTTCGTCTGCACCCATAAGTGAAAAAGCTGCTCTCGCTTGTTCTATAAAATATCTTCCGATACATATTGCATTTTCCATGATTTCTTTGCTTACAATCAACTCATCCACATCTGCCCAAAAATCATGGCATCTGTAAACAGATGCTCTACAAAGCAATCCTGCAATACGAAGAACATTACCTACAAGTTTTCCAGCCCAGTCAGAAATATCTGCAAATTCTGTTTTTAACAGTGGCTCAAGTTCTTCTGCAAAACTTTCTATAATAACATCAGCCTCCGGAGATAAACTTATAAGTTCTGGCTCCTTCTCATATTCATCTTCCAACAAATTACGAATACATTTTTCATAATTATTATAAATATCGATTGGAACAGATGCAGAACGATATCGTCTACTCCCTACCTTTGATACAGGAATACAATAAAGAAATCTAGCCGTTAATCCTCTTCCTCTGAATGTACCATTACTCATAAGACCAGATAACACACTCGGTTGTGCCATCAATAACATTGTAAGTGCCGGTGTCATTACACTCTCGCTTTGCCTTCCAATACGATCCACACGAATGCTATCACCAGAATAACCCTTAAGAATAACATCAATATTTACATTCTTAGTATAGATACCTGCGAGAGTATCAAAGATGCCTCCTTCTGTAGAAAGAATGGCTGCCCTACCATCATTATCTGCGAGAACGGATGTAAGTTTTTCTGTTGTAATATCATCAACATATAACTTAAGAGGCTTCTCTTCCTTAAAATTTGCTAGTTCCTCTGATACCTTATCAACTTCCGACATTTCAACTTTTCCTTTTACAGCTTGGCTGATTAAAGTTTTTTGCCTCTGCTCAAGAATTTGTTTCCTAGTCTTACTCTTTTCAATATCTACTGCCTTTGCGCTATTCTGCTCAGCCTCATAAATATTGATAGGTCTTATCATTGCATTTTCTACTGCTGACTTTCTTTCAGAAGGTTCCATGATATTTAATACAAAAGTATTTAGTGGTTCCGACCAATCATCCTTTGCTTTTATTCTAAATTTGCCTTGTAAGCAAACTGAAAGAACTGCAAGTGATGACGTTGCTGCCATATCCACAGGAGTCTGTGTGCTTTCTGCAAGCACGATTACATAATCACGTATGGGGTCCGGTAACGCTTCTGTTGGAAACTCAGGAAGAATAAAATCATCAAAACTAAGTGGATGTTCCCATTCCAAAGGTCTTTTTATTCCATCTCTTATAAGAGAAATCGGTGCCTTAACACAGCAATTACAATTTTTGCAATCATACCCTCGTTCTCTTATCACTTCACAAGTAATCGGCATATCATTCTTAGCAGCTAGTTGATACTTCTTTTCCGTTTCCTCATAGGAATAATTCGGATACGGGCTACTAAGCTCGTGTACCTTTTCATGACCATCTGCTGTCAACGCAACATTTGAAATCATAGCCTGCCACAATGGTTCCGGCAATGATGTAGCATTATCTCTGCAATACTGCAAAAAATCACACTGCTTAATCAGTTCTTCCGAACTTCCAGTTCCCATACACCAGAAATCATCAATTTCTTCTGATGATACATGCACAGAAGAATTTGCTTTTTGTACTGGCGATGAATAACTAAGAAAATCCTCTACTGTATATCTGACATCCTCATACCTAAGCACTTCACAAATTGGTCTCTCATCCGTCTTAAAATTTACAGTTCCGGGAGCTCTAAGCATCCTAGCTGTATCTCCAACCGAATCAAATTTCCATCCATACAATTCTAAAGCCTTAGATTTAAGAAAGGCCTCATATCCTTTTAAGACACTACCTATATAAGAAGAATCTCCTTCTATTTCATAAGGTGTTTCTAAAAGCCATATTGCATGAATGCCATTTCCTGACCATATGAGTAATGTTGGCTTTAGCGGAGATTTGTCATGCAGGAAATCTAATAATTGTTCCTTAGTCTCTGGCAAAGCCTCTTGCTTATGTGCAGGACTTTTTATATCAAAATCAGCATACGCAGCCACAACACATTTCACGTCTTTATCAGAGCCTCTGATATAAGGAGACAATCTCTTTCTTCTTGGATTAACACAATAATATGTATTATGTTTTTTCCCTTCCTCAATAATATATTTTGCAATATCATCAAGTTCCGAAGAATGAAACCACTTTGTAACCACCTTGCTATTCTCGATATATGGAATACCAATATACCCATCATTAACTTTTCCATAGAGGATATTAAGAAAATCTCTTACATTCATTTCAAAACAACCTCCAAATTTTATTTTACCGAGTTCCTAAGAAGCCATTCTTTATACGCTTCCGTTGGAATAAGAATACGTGTACCAACTCTAATAGTAGGAAAATCCGGTTCCTTCACTAGCTCATATGCCTTTGGAAGACTAATCCCCATTTCTGCTGCAAGTTCCTGTACACTCATCGTTGTCTTTTCCATTGCGCTACCTCCTTAATATTTTTGAGCAACAAAATACCACCAGTATTCCGGTGGCTTATCTTAATACTATTGCTGCTTTTCCATTTGTTACCATTTGTTTTACTGCATTATAGGCGGTCAGGTCTTCAATACCCAGATCATTCTTCTTATCAAGAAGTTCTTCCTTATGCTTTAATTTACGATTTACCCTTTGACGTTCTCTGCTTTTGATGTCAATCACCCCCTTCTATAAGAAAACGCAGTTATCCTATCGTTTGCGGGAAACATATTATATGACATCCGCCACATTCTTAATCTAATTAAGAGTTTATATTATATTTATATCAGTTTGATTAAGAATTGTCAACATATTATATTACTCAAATTAAGATTTCTTTATTCAATTAAGTAAAATATGTTGCATTTTCTTAATTTATATGTTATTTTTTCTATATGGAGGTGCACTATGGAAGGTAAAAGATTAAAACAATTAAGAAAAGAAAAAGGCTATACTCAAGTTACACTTGCAGAGGCACTCGGTGTTTCTAAAGGTACAGTTGCACAATGGGAGTCCAGAAATACAAATCCTGAATTTGAAACATATGATGCTCTATTAGATTTATTGGATGTTAGTTCAGATTACCTAATGGGACGTTCTGATGACAAGGGCTACTACCACCCTACTGAAGAAGATGTAAATCAATTAGGACGATGGGAAATGGAATATCGTTATATTGACTTATTTAAACTATTTTTTGCCCTAGATGAATATGGACAAAATGATGTCGAAAATCTTATTCACTCGCAAATGCAGCGTTGTAGAGAACAAGGCACCACAAAAAAGATAGATCATATTACTGTAACTGTAGGAATTAAAAAAACAGAGAATTAAAAAAATGCCGGGAATAATATCATTATTACTCTCGGCATTATACTTTTCGGCGGAACGATACAATTTTTAATTATGCTATGTTCGTTCAGCTTTCATTTTCTTTATTCACTTTTGATCTTATTACATATATGGATTTCTTCTCAGAATACCCCCTATACAATTTTGCGAAAATATGCGTATGAGGGGGCATCGGTCTTCCCGCCCATAATCTGTAGAGATTATTATCCCCTTACCTTCATTCACATATATATTGATTTTTTCACAGAAACGTGATATCCTTTTCAATCATGGAGGTTACAAAATGGGCGTAAGTTATAAAAAATTACAACACATTCTTATTGAAAGAGAAATATCAAATTCCCAACTTATGAGATTAGCTAATATTTCTGCCAATATCATTTCAAAAATAAAAACTGGTCAGTACATCGCTTTAGATAAAGTCGAAAGCATTTGTACCGCATTGGATTGCACTCCTAACGACATCCTCGTTTTCATCCCCGATGATGAGGTAGAATCTACAAACAAAAATCAAAATAAAAAGACAAATCAGGAGGAATAATTGTTCAGCACTAACACAAAAAAATATAAGCTTTTTAATGAAGATAATCTCGAATTAATGCAAAGATTACCGGACTCATCTATAGATCTAATTCTAACAGACCCACCTTACAATTTAGCCCCTTTTTCTAGGGGAAATATTCATCTTAACAATGGAAAAACAATAAATAACGATATCGCTGAGTGGGACAAAAAACCAATATGCCCTACAGATTATATTGATCCTTTTACACGCATAATAAAACCTACAGGTAATATATTTATATTTACAAGTTATTCATTACTTGGTCAATGGTATGACGCCTTTAACCCTTTATTCTCTACCTTTCAAATATTTGTTTGGCATAAAACAACACCAACGCAAAGTGTATATCATAATAGTTTTTTAAATAGTTGTGAATTTATTATATGTCTTTGGAACAAGGGACATACTTGGAATTTTTCATCACAAGATAACATGCACAATTTTTTTGAATGTCCCTCTTGCTTACCTCCAGAAAGAATATCTTTCCCTAAACATCCAACTCAAAAACCTCTCGCTCTTATCGAGCATCTGCTCTTAATAGCATCCAACCCTAACGATATAGTCTTTGACCCATTTATGGGTGTTGCAACAACAGGAGCTGCATCACTAAAAAATAATAGGCGATTCATCGGAACCGATATAGATTCTTTATACGTACAAGCCTCCCTTGAAAGACTATCCAAATATTAGTTTATGTGCAACATAAAAGCAGGCATAAAATAAATATCCATTTTACGCCTGCTATCTTTAGGCTACTTTTCTTCTGATAAGAATGCGGAAATATGGTGCTTTCCCGTTAATCCTCAGGTCCTTATCATCATCACCTTTTCTAAATTTAATAATTTCAAACTGCTCAGGGTCATATTTATTTAAAAATGTAATAGGAACTCCCATCGCTCCCATAAAATCAGCTGGAATATCCTGCGTTTTATTCACATTTATTCCATTGTAATTATCATAAAACGGATATGCAGCTTCATTGCCTTCATATTTTTTTACAAGCTCAATAGGCTGATGTCTTTTTTCATTATCCAAGGAAGTCAGCCACATACAATTATTAGGAGAAATAATTCTATCTCCATTTTCATCAACCATTGTTTCCGTTCCATATAACTCATAGTTTTCTGGTACTATAAATCCAGATATTCCTCTTCCAAAGCACACTCCTAACCAAGCTTTATTTGCTTGAATCAAAGGAAATACTTCCTTATATGTGATAGCATTAATATTACTTATTATCAAATAATCTTTATTATAATTATCTAATTGACTTATATATTCACGAAACAAAGAAAATGGCGGGTTAGTCACCACTACATCACTCTGTTCCAAAATCCGAACACATTCTTCACTTCTAAAATCGCCATTTCCTTGAAGAGGCATGACTATAATATTTACTCCATCATACCTATAAAAACTTGCGCCTTCTCCATAAAATGTTGCAAATAACTCACGTAACCCTAATTCATGAAAATTATTATAAAAATATTTCCAAAAATTCGACATCTCGGGATTATCACAATTACAATAAATAATTTTATCTCTAAAATGCTTTGTGTAATGAATCATTTCCTTTTCAATATCTATCATTTGAGTATAAAACTCGTCTTTTTTATTAGCCTTTGCATTATCTAAAATGGCATGATCAACTACTCTTTTTTTCATTTCATTTCCCTACTTCTTTGTAAGCTGAGCAAACAAATCCTTTCCCAGCATTTTTAATGACGTTCTAGCAACATCCATCATAATCTCAATCATATCTTTATCATTCCAATGACCGCCTTCGCCTTTTGTATATATCGAAGCTGCCTGTAACATTATTGTTGCTCCATTACATTTTACGAATCGGTTCTCACACAAATTTGTATTAATAGGCATACCATAATTTGCCGCAGTAAGTCTATCAAGACGATTCAGCATTCCATCATTATACACCAAAGTAACAACTCTTCCATCTGGTCTTGTAACAACAACATTCTCAGTTAAGAAATTAGAACCTTCCAAGAAAAGAATATATGGGAAATAATTCTCTGCAAGCATAAAGTTAGCAATCTCATTAACATTTTTATATGCTCTTTCTATAGCATTACCTGCTGCCATAAGGTCTTGATTATTATTCTTTCCTACAAGTTTTCCAGCCTTAATATTTTCAATATCTTTTCCTTGATGCTTAGCCTCAGAGACAACTACTACACGCCAGTTTCCATTGTCATCTTGTACTTCAATAATTCCACCATCTGGTTTAATGCTTGCACTTTCTACAAATAAAGTTTGTCCCAAATAATCATCAATTTTTTTAAGAGCCGCATTAATTTCTTTTTTTGTCAAATCCTTTCTATATCGAAACTTTAGCATAGGAAATTCATGTTCAAGCTGTTTCTTTACAAACAACGATGTATCTCCTACCTCTGCGTCATGTATTTGAGCATCCTTATGAAATATTGTGATAGGTCCTTGTCCTTCTTTTTGCTGATCTGTTAATCTATTTGATTGTCCTTTTTTCATCTTATGCGTCTCCTTTGATTTTATTCAAAAAAATTATCAATATTATCTACTTTTATATAATTAGTACTTTGTCCAAGTCCTTCCATCAATACAAGATGCTTTTCAAAATATGCAAGAGAGTTCTCATCACTATCACACATCAAACAATTTCTCCCCTCTTTTATGCATACTCTACCAACTGTTCCGCTTCCTGCAAAAAAATCTAATACAATCGAACCTGGATAAGATAAAGCTCTTACAAAGCGTTCTATTATAGCAACCGGTTTCTGCGTAGGATGCCCTACTCGTTCTTTACTATTCCCATTCAATCTTCCTATTTCCCATACATTCGTTGGATTTTTACCTTTTCTTGTAGTCTCCGGATTTAATCTTTTATCTTTTAAAGCAAGTTTCAAATCCTCCTCCGAATACGGAACTCGTACTGAATCCAAATCAAAATAGTAATCGTTTGATTTCGTGAGCCAAATTGCTTCTTCATGTCTATTAGCAAAGAAACGATGTGCTGACATTCCATTTTTGTAATGCCATATTATTGTATTGATTAGCTTAAATTTCGTATGTTTTCTTATATACTGTATGATATCAAGCAAATCTCCCGATTTAACATCTCTAAATTGTATACCACCAAAAATAACCATACTTCCATTATTTGCTAGTACTCTATATGCTTCATCTATCCATTTTGATGCCCATTCAATGTAATCATCATATATGTCCCATCCTGCAAGTTCTAGATTGTATGGCGGATCTATACAAATTAATTGAACTGAATTATCTGGAAGCTGTTTTAGGAACTCACCACAATCCGAAATCCTATGAAGTATCTTTATTTCCTTTGGAACTTCATAATCAGATGCCGTCTTATGTTTTAAACTTTCCTCTTTTCGCATCTTGTTTAAAGACATCAACGCATGATTATTATGGGATTTATTATGAATCGCCATAATAGCAACCTCCTTTATATAATTTGATACTATTCCTTTATATCAAATTGTTTTTTTCTTCCTCTCTGAAACTCTTCTGGTTTTATTGAATCTTCTGGTATCAACCACAAATTTCCTTTTTGAACGGCACCAACGACTCTACCTTCACCGCAAAGTTTTCTAACTCTTCGACTTGAAATATCCCATTTACGTGCTATCTCATTGGATGTTAAGTACTCCATACTTCTTCCTCCATTCAAATTTATTATATTCCAAATCCGGAATAAATTCAATTAAATCCATCGTAAATTTTCAAAGATTCTTTTTTTACCTATCTTATCAAATAAGCCACAATCCCGGCAGCACAGCTACCATTGATTGCGGCTTTATTTGTTAAAAGTTTTGTATATGTGCCATCGCTTAGTAGTCAATTACTACTAAGGATTTCTCCCAATTTCTTTGACTATTCTGCCTCATCCCCTATGTCCCTTAGTAGTCGAAACCGTAGTATTTGCAAGGCTTTCCGCCATATTATGCCCTGTCTTGCCCAAGTTTACAAAGGTATGATTTATAGTAAAACTGGAGTGCCGTGGCAGATGAATAAAACTTTTATCAATCTCTTTTATATCTCCTTCGCTTCTTGCTCATAAATGATTTGTTTTTGTATTCAAAATCATTCGCTACAATATATTTTATAAATGTTCTATTTTGAAATTTTTGCGTTCCCCTTTTTACAATTTAGCTCCAAGGCACCCCGAAAATATATCCCACTTATCAACTGGATTCGCAAAGCCCGATATCAAAATCGACTTATTTAGATAATTTGAATATATGCATTCCGACACTTACTTTCCCTCCTCAACATACTCCAAAAATATTCTATTCTCAAAGCCACCACGCTCATCTGCCTTTTTCTTTCTCATCGCTTCAAGCTCTTCCAATCTATATCCCCTAGCTACACAAATCGCTTGAAGTACTTCCAATACATCAGCCATCTCTTCAAGATTTTTGTCAACTTGATATTCTATTACTTCTTCGTTTAATTTTGTTTCCAAGGCTGCAATATATTCCTCGTCAGAAAGAACATGCGTAACACAAGTTTTTCCATCATTTTTAATTATCACAGGTATCTTATCTCGGACTAATTTATTATGTATCTTCATCTAATGTTCCCTCCTATACAATATTCCAAATTTCATAACCTTGCCGTCTTGCACTATCATACACTGGACGCATATTCTTTTCTAGGATAACACGGAATTCATCTTGTGAATTTCCCTTACGATACAGCTCTTGATTGGCCCATATAGAATGTAGATTGTCTCTATAGCAACCTTCATAAAGTTTATGAATTCCTGGCTTTGTGTACATTAACTCATATAAAATAAACTGATTATCTGCAAATCGACCAAAGAACTGCTCCCACTGGGGTAACTTATTGCTCTTCTTAGAATTCCAAGATGAATCCATTGGCATGAGATTCCACAATTCATCATTCATCACAAATGACCATGGAATAAAGTGGTCTACGTCAAATTCATCTATCTTAATTTCTTCCTCCTTGAAAACATCAATTATAGGTATCACTTCTAGTATGGCTTTCCAAAGTTTACGAACATTGTTTAGCTTTCGCATTTTCTCATCCATTGGTACCATTTTATATACAAGCCCGGGAACCTCCGGATTATTATTCTGAAGCCATTTCACTTTTTCTAATTGTATCCAACCTAAAATAGCAACTGTATTATCCTGAATCATTTGGATCCAATCATCGTTAAAAGTAACGATCCTGTTTAATCCTTGGCTATCATCAAATGTATATGGCAACAAGATTTCTGACTCACTTAATCTATTGTAATAGGCCATCATTCTTCCGGCACTACTGTTCAAGTCTATCTGCTCTGTGCCACGATTTGCAAAACCTGACAATGCCTTAACTGGAACATTCTTGGTAAGCTCCATCTTATAGCTATGAAGCTTTTTATCTATTTCAAATTCTTTGATTTTATTTTTTATCTCTATCTTGCTTGCATTATTGGGCAAATCACTAAGAATTTTTAATCTATTAACCGCTTTTTCTAGGTTATCCTTAATCACACCTTCACCAAATAATCCGCTTAAATGAAGGTGGAATTCCAAGACAGAATACCAAGCATTAGAAATCATCTCGTCAATGATTTCCTCGTAAGTTGACTCTTTTTTATCTTCTGAGATGAGCTGTATAATTGCTTCAAGCCAGTAAAACTTATAACAAAATGAAGGATCCTTCATCATATGAGAAAATCCCTCTATATCTAGCGTGTTATAATATTTCTTATCTATTATTAAATCAGCCACAATCTCACCTTTTTCCAATTTCTTTATCTATGATTTTTTTGAATTTCTATTCTTTCTTGGATCTTTTATTTTAGTCACATCCATAGGCATAAACCATCTATTCCCTACTAGTGTCGCTCCGAGCACATGCCCTCCTTTACACAAAATCACTACTCGTCTATGTGAAATTTCCTACTCTTTGCTTTTACCAAAAATGGAACATTCATATAATCCCTCCCATAATTATCTTAGTTTTTCTCTTGTTAACTCGCTTTTTCTTACTTTTTC
>CAJMQE010000079.1 GCA_905215405.1 uncultured bacterium | reverse complement strand
AGCAGGAAGACTTATGTCAGAAATCCTTTATCCCACAAAATTTGTGATTGAGCCAAAAAAATTCTAAATAATTGCACTACTAAGATGTACTAATTAAATGTACTAATTAAATGTACTAATTAAATGTACCAATTAAATATGCTATTTAGATCTACTACTTAGATACACTACTTAAATGTACTAACTAGATACACTAATTGAATGTGCTAATTAGATGCACTATTTAGATGTACTACTTGAATTATGTCCTAATGTTATCTGTGTTTCCTGCAGTTTATATTCTCCACCATCCATGTGATAATAGCCTACTGTAACTGTTTCACCGGCTGCATAGTACTGCATTGTAGATTTCAGGGTATCAAATGTCTTAACATCTTCACCATCAAAGCTTACAATAATATCATTTTTTGCAAGTCCGGCTTTTTCAGCTGCTGAACCAGATTCAACCTGCTGAATCATAATTCCCTGTGGATATCCATAGCTCTGAGCGATTGTACTTGTTACATCAACTCCACCAATTCCAAGATAAGAGGAATCTCCTGTGGATACTTTATTTCTGGTAACTCTGTTCATCAGTGAATCAATAATATCTGATACTGATGAAATAGGAATTGCATAGCCCATACCTTCTACTTCAGAAGAAGATGCTTTTGCTGAGTTAATACCAATTACCTGTCCTTTTGAATTTAATAATGCACCACCACTGTTACCTGGGTTAATTGCTGCATCTGTCATGATCAGATTCTCATATGTCGTACTGTCGATTGTAATAGATCTGTTCAGTGCACTTACCCATCCTACTGTAACTGACTGGCCTTCACCAAGAGCATTACCAATTGCTACTACAGATTCACCGACTTCAAGGCTATCTGAATCACCCAGCTCTGCGATTGCGATGCTGTCAAGTGTGCTGGAATCAATATCTGAAATGTTAACTGCTACAACTGCAATATCCTTATCTGATTTGCTGCCTTTTACTGTAGCACTAACTGATTTGTTATCTACAAATGTTACCTGAAGATTATTTACATCATCAACAACATGTGCATTGGTAACCATCAACAGTTCTGTATCATTTTTACCAATGATAATACCTGTACCACTTGTGCTTGCTTCCTGTGTTCCGCCACTGCCAAATGGATTAAAGCTATAGCTGCTTGATGTAGTCGTTACGGTTCCTGTGATAGCTACGACTGCTGGCATTGCTGCTTTTGCAATTGCCTTTACATCCATACTGTCACTTGATGATGAGCTGTCATCCGTTGCACTATAAGAAGAGCTGGATGCTGTTGTCGGATTCACTGTTGCAATTTCTACATTTTTGCTGCTAACAGGAAATACATTTACTCCTGAATAATACACACCAAACATGGTACAACCTGCAACCGCGCCAAATACCAGACCACTCAGGACCAGTCTTACCGCTCTCTTGCCCGGTGTCAGATAAGCACCTGAAGAATTCTTTCTACGCTCTTTTCTTGCTGCCTTCTTTGCTGCTTTTGCAGCTGCTTTCGCGTCCTTACTATTACCGGCGCCCTGTGTAAATGTACTGCCAGCATTTTCACCTGCTGACTGTTGAAATGCTGATCCAGTATTATCTGCTGAATAGAATCCATTTCCAGATGTAGAATAACTGTAATTGTTCTCAGTTTCCTGCTCTGCTGTATCACCTGCTGCAGTATCTGTTGTTCTTGCATCATTCGTGAGGTTGTCTCCTGTATATCTATAGTACTGGGAATCTGTCTGTGTATGAGCAGATGCCTGTGCCTCATTGCCTGTTTCTCCAGTGACTTCATCGCCATAATCTATTCTCTCACCAGTCTGTGCATCGAATCTTGGTCGTCTTACTTTATCATTTTCATCAAACATAATAATTCTCCTTTCACTTCTATAAAAAAAACACATTTCGTTTATGACTCTTAGTCTAGCAACGAAATGTGTTTTATATGTGTTCGATCTGTTAAGAAATTTTGAACTGTCCAACCTAGTTCTTTTCTTTATATTGTCATATTTATCCAATAAAATGAACTACGTCAAACCTTTCCCAAAGATCCTTCAGAAACAAAATGATTACTTATATTTAGTTCTGTCCAACTGCATTCATTACTGCTTTTGTCAAGGCTTCAAGTTTTGCATTGGCATCATCAAGGCTAGTACCTTTAACACCCATGTAGAACTTAATCTTTGGTTCTGTACCTGATGGTCTTGCGCAGCACCATGCATTATCATTCAGATCATAGTAGAGAACATTTGATGTTGGAAGTCCAGTCTTTGATACAGCACCGCTCTTCAGATCTGTAACAACATCTTCTTTGTAATCTCTAACAGCCTGAACTTCAAACTCACCAAAGTTCTTTGGTGGATTCTTTCTCAGGTCATCCATCATCTGACCGATCTTTGCAACGCCTTCAACACCTTTCAGTGTGATTGCATTCAGGCCTTCTTTATAATAGCCATATTTATCAAATATATTCAGCATCTGATCCCAAAGAGTCAGGCCTTTTGTCTTATAGTAAGCTGCTGCTTCACAAAGAGCCATTACAGCTACAATAGCATCTTTATCTCTTGCATGTGTACCAACAAGGCAGCCATAGCTTTCTTCAAAACCGAATTCATATTCATAAGAATGATCCTGTTCAAAGAATTTGATCTGCTCTCCAATATATTTAAATCCTGTCAGAACCTCAATCAGTTTAACGTTGTATTCTTTTGCAATTGCATCTGCCATATTAGAAGATACGATTGTCTTAACAAGTGCGCCGTTCTTATGAAGAAGTCCTTTTTCTTTTCTCTGTGATAACAGGTATTCAGCGATCAGCATACCTGACATATTACCTGTAAATGACTGATATTCACCAGTCTTTGAATCTTTTGCATATACACCAAGTCTATCTGCATCAGGATCTGTTGCAAGAACAATATCTGCATCTTTTTCTTTTGCAAGCTTTAATGCAAGTGTAAATGCTTTTGGATCCTCTGGATTTGGATAACTTACTGTACTGAATTCTGAATCTGGCTGTGCCTGTTCTGGTACAGCATAGACATTATTGAAACCAAGTTCACGCAGTACTCGTCTGGCTGGAATATTACCTGTTCCATGTAATGGTGTATAAACGATCTTGATATCATCGGCTACTGCCTTGATTGCATCAGGATTTACGATCATTTTCTTTAACTGTGCGATATATTTATCATCGAGATCTGCACCAATTACATTGTAGAGGCCAGCGATCTGTGCATCAGACTTGTCCATGATCTTAACAGTATTAAAATCTGTTACATTATTAACTTCTGTAATGATCTGTTTGTCTTTAGGAGCTGTGATCTGTGCGCCATCTTCCCAGTATACTTTGTAACCATTGTATTCAGGTGGATTATGGCTGGCTGTAATCACGATACCAGCGATACAGTGTAACTCTCTTACTGCAAATGAAAGTTCTGGTGTAGGACGCAGTGAAGGGAATATGTATGCTTTGATTCCATTTGCATTCAGACATAAAGCTGCCTGATCAGCAAATTCAGGTGACATACGTCTAGAATCGAATGCAATTGCAACGCCTCGTTCTGCTGCATTTTCCTTAATAATAAAGTTTGCAAGTCCCTGTGTAGCTTTTCTTACTGTATATATATTCATACGGTTCGTACCAATACCAATGACACCACGAAGGCCACCTGTACCAAATTCAAGATCCTTATAGAATCTATCTTCAATTTCAGCTTCATTTCCTGCTAAGGATTTCAGTTCTTCGCGTGCTGCATCATCAAAATACTGATTCTGGCACCATTCCTTATAAGTTTCCATATAAGACATAATTGTAAATCTCCCTTTCAATTATTATTTGTTATTTTGCAAACAAATTGTTTATTTTGCAATTATAATACTTCTTTTCTCTGAAATCAATCTTTTAATGATTCCTTTAAAACATTTATCGTAGCAGACAGGGCTTCCTGTTCATCTTCCCCATCACATACGAACTTCACTTCATCTCCACATTTTATCCCAGCTGCGAGCACTGACAACACACTTTTTGCATTAGCTGTTTTTCCACCTTTGCACTCAATTGAAATTGCAGCTTTGTACTTTTGAGCTTCCTCGCAAAGTGCCCCTGCCGGCCGGAGATGAACTCCTTTTTGTGCTTCAATCAAAACATTTTCACTGACCATATCTCTACCTCATTATCCCGGCAAAACAAATCTTAACAGCCGCTATTAATTGGATGCTGAGCTGGACGGTTCCGTACTTGTAGAATTGGCCGTTTCCCCCTCAGAAGGTGTCGTACTACTCTGATTGTTCTTTGTCAGCGTAACCTGCAGATCATATTTCTTCTTTAAATTACATCCGGAAGGAAGAGAGAATGTCAGATTTCCATTGCTCGTTCCTTCTGCAATTCCTGAAAGATCCAGAACTGCTTTTACGGTATCTGCGTTCGCATTGCTCAACGCTGACTCAAGTCCCGTCACTGTAATATTGATTGTCTTCTGACTGCCAAATGATACATCATACCCATCAGGCTGATTTTTCAGTGTAATGGATGAAACCGGTATCGTCACAACTTTTTCCGTAACAGAAGAAACCTTTGCTGTTGCCGTTATTGTATCGCTGGTTACCAGCTGCACTCCCGAAGGAATGTAATTTGAAATCTTTATATTATAAACCGTATCCGATGTAATCCCTGTAATATCGATGACACTTGCTGGAATATCAATTGCATCGATCTTTTTCAGTGCTTCATCTGAACCGGTTATAACCGCTTCTGTGCTGCTGTATTCTATTCCCTGAAGAGAATATCCACTTGCAACATCGCCTGTTGTATCAAAACGGATTGGAACTGTCTTTGACTCCTGCAGTGTTGCACGGAAATCCACACTTGATTTACTCATTTCAATCTTGCTGTCATTAATTTCCTCTCCATCACTGTCATACAATTTTAACTGTGCTGTATCAACAATATCCATCGTTGCACCACTGACGTCATAAACAGCCTTGACCTTTGCTACATTTTCAATTGAAGACGCTGATCCTGTCAGTTTGACTGTTGTTGGTGAGATCTGCGTATTACTGATCACATAGCCTGCTGCCGGTGTTCCCGTTGTTTCTACTTCAATATCAAATGTCTGGGAAACCCTGTTTTCAATGTTCAGTTTCACAGCAGTTGTCTTAGGTGTAACTTCTATACTGGATGCGGATACGCCTTCTTTCTGTACACGCACTTCGATATCTGCATAATCAGAGTAGGCTGTAACCTTGCTTAAATCAGCTGTTGCAACAATATCCGTTGCCTTAATATCTCTTACTATACTTCCAGGTCCACTAATATAGACCGAAATCTTTCCGCCATCAACCACTTCATAGGTATATCCCTTGTCAGAAAGGCTGCTCTCATTCTGCAGCTGAACGGTAACGCCACTGATCGTAACGCTTTGGGATGGATCATATACGTTGATAATGATTCCCCATAGAAGAATGGCACAAACTGCGGAAAGAATTTTAAAGCCAATGTTATTTAATATTTTTCCCTTCATTCTTCACCCTTCCTTTCCATAACTTGAATGATTTTACATCCACGGTCTTTCTTCTCAGATATTCAAGTCTGTTACGAAGTGTATCGCCATCTATGTTCCGGATCAGTTCTCCGCCTACCGCAACAGATACCGAACCGGTCTCTTCTGAAACAATAATGGTAAAGCTGTCTGTCACCTCACTGATTCCGACACCAGCTCTATGTCGTGTTCCAAGCGCTTTGCTCAGATGCATATTATCGGAAAGTGGAAGATAACAGGTTGCTGCCGCCACTCTGTTCTCCCTGATAATGACCGCTCCATCATGTAATGGTGTATTATGTTCAAATATATTGATCAGAAGCTGGCTTGTTACCACCGCATCAATACTGATTCCTGTCTTTTCATAATCCTGCAGGAACATATCCTGTTCCAGTACGATCAACGCTCCTGTTTTATCCTTTGCCAGTTCAAATGTTGCCTTCACCAGCTCATTAATTGTCTTGTTACTAAATCTTTCCCCTTTATTTGTATCATCAAAACTGAAGATTCCTGTAAACAGCCTTTTACGACCAAGCTGTTCCAGTGCCCTTCTGAGTTCCGGCTGAAATATAATAACAAATGCAATAATACCAACATTGATTGTCTTGCTGACCAGCCACAGGATTGTCCGCAAATTTAAGATCACTGCGAAAAGGGTAAATCCCGCTATCACAATGATGCCCTTTAATAACGCCCAGGCTCTGGTGTCTTTGATCCATACCAGCACATTATAAATAATGAATGCCAGAATAACGATTTCAATTATATCGGTCCAGGATATTGAAGGAATATAGATCTTCGACAGGTAATTCTGTAGAAAATTATTAATAGCTGACATACCCTCACTTCCCTTCTAATCTTAATACTAACTCTCTTATAAATGATTTTGGAACGATTGACCTTGCAGTATTTATCTAAATAAAAATACAACTGCGCTTCCTTTCATTCCAAATGTACAACATTTAATTCTATGTTACAACTCCGAACAATATGACATGTCGTGAAAATATCCTAGAATTTTCCACTCTCATTTTCATTCAGATTCAAATTGTCCACAAATGTAATCTCATCTTCCCCAGTTTCCTGTGAAGCATTGTCGCTTTCATTTGCTTTTCTTCTTGATTTCTTAATATTATCTGTTTTTCTTGCCTTCTGTGCATTGATTCTTTTTACTTTCAGATCTTCATTTACAACGACAAGCTTTGGAACTGCTTTTACATAATAGTAATATTCATCATCTTCATACTGCACGATTTCCGTTCTCTTATAATCCACGCTAAAGAACAGAATCTGTAAAAGATATCCTATAATAACAGCAAGTACTGTTCCAATCACTGCAAAGAGCATATTCATTTTTACAGTGAACAGGAGATTGCCTACTACAAGAATCACGAACTGTACGACTGCACCTGCAAGAATAGCAATCAGCCATGCATTTTCAACAGAAAGTCTGCGAATCAGATATACAACGATGATCGTGACCGCAACAGCTGCGATACAGATCAACATTTCCTTATTATTGATCAGACTGTCAATGATAAAGGAGAATTTCTGTACTCCATTCGATACAGTCTGATTAGAAATTGCCGTTTCAAATTCACTTGCAGTTTTTACTATATAAAATGCCATAATTCCGAAACTAACGGGTATAATAGATAACAGTCCTCCCGTCAGACCTATTGCAACTGGTACCAGATATGGCATTTTCAGCCAGCAAAGAATTGCAGTAATGATCAAAATATTGCCTGACTTAGGTGTAAATCTGAAATATAACAGATACATCAGTATAAACAGACAAAGTGTAACGATTGCAAGTTCTGCAGATATTGCATATAAATGTGCAATCATGAAAATGGACAGGAATATAATTGTAGCTCCATTTGGAAGAAACGCACACAGAATTGCAACAGCTACCGCAATCAGAGGGTTCTTCAGTCTGGACATATAACCAATACTGGCGTTCAGCATCAGCAATGCGACCAGCGCCACAATGAACTTCATTCCTGGAATCATATATATATCATATTTATTAAAAATCTTCTTAAACTTTTCTTTCAGTTCTAACAATGCAACCATGCAGTGATATCCTCCATATTCTAACTTCTTTTCTTACGTCCGTCGTAAAACCGTTCCAGTTTGTTGAGACGTGAGAAAAATCTCTTCATGCCTTTTCTTGAACTGTCATATTTTTTAGAATAAACAATTCCCGCAATTACTGCGAATACGATCAGAAACACAACATAGCTGACAGCCACTGTCTTTCCCATGGCGACATAATCGAGACTATTAATATTTGCGATAAGCCAGTCCGCTTGGCAGACTGCAAAAAGAATAACCAACACAATAAATGCAAACGTGATAGAAATCATGGTTTTCAGAATTCCAAGGGTCACATAATCCCCTTTATAGTACTTGGCCTTTCTGCGCATAGAATCTCCATCATGCTTTTCATAAATAGCCATTTTGGTCATCATTTTGACTTTATTTTCATTTAACAATAGTTTTCACCTCATAGCTTACTCATCCGTCATATCCGCTCAAACCCGCACATTTAGCGCATTGGCAGACTTTTCCATGACAGATACTTATACAGCAAATATTATATCACAGATTTTTTTAATTGTATATTACAATTTGTGAGTGACCACCCTTGAGAGCCGTCACAATTCTGACTTTTCTGCCATCTACCGTAAATGTTCTGTCTGAACCAGCAGAAAGATAATTGTTCCAGACCTGTTCTGCCGAATCCGGTACCATTTCCGATAAGACAGACATAATCTTTGCGTCAAATCCGGATGTTCTCTGCTTAATATATATTATAGCCAGATTACTCTGTATTATAATTTCGCCACAATAAGTATCTCCTTCCTGATATACAAAAACATTGGAATACTTATGTTCATAGCCTAATGATTCCAGTGAGCCATAGAGATCCGTGCTCTGTGCCCCACTATAATCGCTGCTTCCGCCGCCATTGTCAGAGCTACCTGAGTTACCGCCTCCATTATTATCGGAACTTCCTCCACCGCTGTAATCAGAGTCGTTGCCACCACCGTTATCATCATTGTCATTCTCATCTACTGTATTATTTCCTGTTCCAGAAAAATCAACTGAGTTTCCACCTGATGAAGAGCTGCCGCTGCCACCTGAACTGTAACCTGAACTGCTACCTGAACCTGTTCTGCCCGAACTGCTGCTTGAACCAGCTCCAAGTCCTGCTGTATAAGATGCAGGATCGAATTTTGGCAGATTATTTACAGATGTGGAATCATAACTTTCGATTCCCTCAATGATAATACCATCGGAAACTGTTCCTACTGTAGCGGTCAGCGTTGTAGTTCCAACGCCTGTTACTGTAACAAATCCATTTTCATCCACAGTAAGAATGCTTGGATCTCCTGTTGTCCAGACCAATGCATCTTCTGTGTCCGCTGGTGTTACCGTTGCTGTTGCCATCAGTGTTGTTCCAACCGGAATACTGCAGCTTTCAAGGTCAATATCCACCGTTGTCATCACTGTTTCCCTGGTTGAATCCTGTGTTTCTCTTGGAAGCTGAGATACATTGACATTTACTGTTGTCTCCTCTTCCCCTTTATTTCTGGATGAAACTGCAGATACCGTTACCCCTGCCGCAGCAAGTATGACTGCTGCCAGAATAGCAACTGGTACTGGTTTAATCTTTACTCTTCGTTTATTATTTTTCCTCTTATTCTTCTGTGCCATAAGAACGATCCTCCCTGATGTACCCTTTATTAATCTCTTTGTTTTATACGCATACTTATGAATATTTTAGTCTATTATACAAAAAAGAGCAAGTCACACTTTCATGCAGTTTTTTCTTTGTAAACGTATTGCTTCTATATCAATACTTTCTATTAATATACGCTGTTCCATACTCTATATATCGGCCAGATTGACAGTCTGCTTACACTGTTCTATACTGTTTTTATTACAAATGTAAGATAGGGAAACAGGAGGTTCTTTGATGACATTACCACAGATTACAGAAGCTGAATATGAAGTGATGAAACTGGTATGGAAATATGCGCCGATCAGTACCAATGAAATTACAGCAAAGCTGACACAGACGACCAGCTGGAGTCCCAAGACAATTCAGACATTAATTAAACGTCTGGTCGACAAAGGTGCCCTTTCCCACCAGAAAAAAAGCCGTGTATTCATCTATACTCCTCTTGTCCAGGAAAACGAATATATCAGTCAGGAAAGTAACTCATTTCTCAAGCGGTTCTACAACGGCAATATTGGCAACATGCTTTCTGCCTACCTGGATAATGACGCCCTGACAGAAAACGATATTGCAGATCTACGTAATCTGCTCAATCAAAAGGAGAACGGAGGAAAATAATATGATTTCATTTGCTATTCGTTTTTTTCTCTGTAATATGGTAATAATATGTCTGATCGGTTGTATGCTATGTATCCGATATCTTTTACGAAACTGTCTGTCAGCGCGAACGCAGTATATGCTCTGGCTTCCTCTGCTTTTTCTAATGATAGTACCTCTGCTTCCTTTTCGTATTCCCACTTTATTTCATTTTCTCTCCCTCTGGCATATTTTTCAGACCGATAGTATACCTTCTGCACTGCTAACTTCTTCTGATCTGTCTACTGATACGACATCTGTCTTTGCCCTGACAAATGATTTTACTGTTTCAGTCAGCCAAAATTCTGCTTTCCTTCCTGGTTTTCTACTACTTCTTTTATGGACCGGTGGTATTGCTGTCATGATATCCATGTTCTTGCATTCATTTCGACGTCTATGCAGTCTGAGGCATGCTGCTCTTCCATTGGAAAATGAAACTGTCCTGGCTATCTATCAAAACTGTCAGCATGACCTTGGCATACACAAAACAATACCGATCTATAGTACGCCGTATCTGAAATCACCTATTACAACAGGCATTTTTCATCCTGGTATCTATCTTCCACTTAATTTAGTTATCTCCTGCAAAGAAAATAAAGTTCAGACAGAACTGCATTTTATTCTGCTTCATGAGCTGCAACACTGCCATTATCGAGATTCCATTATCAATCTGTTCATGAATCTGATTGGTATTGTGTACTGGTTCAATCCAGTTGTCTGGTATGTATTAAAGCTGATGCGTACTGACCGGGAACTGGCCTGTGATTCTGCTGTACTTCAAAAATGCTCTCCATCTGATTATATGACCTACGGACACACCCTGTTAAACTATGCAGAGAAAATTTCCCTGTCTCCCTTTAGCTATGTCAGTGGCCTTAGTGGAAATATGACACAGATGAAAAAAAGAATTATAAATATTGCATCCTACAGGCCTGCTACACGCAAACGAAAAATGACAGAAGTCTTTGTTTATACACTTATAGCAATTCTTTTTATCAGTTTGTCCCCAATTCTATCCACCTATGGCAGAGAGCGAGACTACTATTCAATTTCAACTGCTGACATCGATCTAACAAACATAGATCTTTCTAATTATTTTCAAAACTATTCCGGCAGTTTTGTCCTATATGATCCGATCTCTGATGGTTACCATATATACAATGAGAAACAGGCATTTACCCGTATTTCTCCTGATTCTACTTATAAAATCTATGAGGGGCTTATGGCTCTGGAAAATGGTCTGATCACACCTGCTGATTCTTCGCTTGCCTGGGATGGATCAAGTCAGCCATTTGTGGCCTGGAATGCGGACCAGGATCTGACTTCCGCCATGCAAAATTCTGTAAACTGGTATTTTGAACATTTGGATCATACACTTGATAAACAAATAGTACAATCCTATCTACAATCCATTCATTATGGCAATCAGGATATATCAGCGAAAACGACCTGTTGGATGGAATCCTCTCTAAAAATATCTCCTATGGAACAAGTGCAACTGCTGAGCACTCTTTATGAAAGTGACAAAAACACTTCTTCTGCCAATAAGCAAGCCATCAAAGATGCCCTTTTACTCTACACTGATAATGATTTTCGTCTCTATGGAAAGACGGGAACCGGACGTATCAATGATCAGGATATCAGCGGATGGTTCATCGGTTTTATCGAGACCAATCAGTAGCGCTATTATTTTGCGACCAACATTCAGTCCAGTCAAGATGCAACCGGCCCTAATGCTGCTGCTATTACGAAAACAATTCTGACTGATCTCAAACTTATAAATGAATAAAGTTCTTCCTGCCTCAGGGAAATCATCTATCACAAAAAATAAACCAGTATTCCTGCATACTGGTTTATTTTTTCTATCATGTATCCTTCACAATGCTTTCATTCAGATATCCTACTCGCGACTTTTAGATATGGCATTATCGATACGACATTTTACAAAATAGTATTTACGCTATTTCATCAACGGTAGTCTAGTTGAAACGTTTTCTTCTACATATCTTTGTAATACTCATCCCATTCATCATCCGTCAAGCGATTTTGATACCACTCTGGTTGCACACCATCGCTCCAGGATAACACTCGGTTAGATACATACTGAAAACTCCCATCTTCAAGTGGTCGAACAACGACTTCATGTGTAAATGCATGATCATTGTTTTCCCATGACCAAATTGCGTCAACAACCAGCGTAATGGTTCCATCCTCATTTTCTGTCTCTGCAACAACCTCTGGATTTGGATAGTTCGGCCAGCAATAATCCCCCAATCCGCGTGTCCGGTACCGATATTTTCCCTGATCAGGGTAATATACGACGTTCTTTTGTAAGGTCTGACTGTCTATTTTAAAATAAGACTGCAGAACCTTTTCAAATTCATCCTTTTCCACTTCATAAGTATGTCCGCTTATGTCCTTTTCCACAGAAAACGGATGTCCGTACTGAAATACATACATTGCCTCGAACATATCATAAAAATCAAGCTGTTCAAAATCCTGCTCGCTCCAATCCGTAATAAACATATTGTTATAGTTATATCCAATTGGCTTGATATATATCTCATTATACTTTCTGCAGGTCTCGTCCAGCGACTTTACCCGTATTGCCTTGTGGCCTGACGGACCATCATATCCAGGCGGATGATACTGCTCAAACAATAAATATCCCTTCTGTGTATACTGCCACGTATAGGCGGTATACTCCTGATAAGTCTCGACCTGTCTTTGTCCATCTGTCCATTGGAGACCATATGTCTTCACATCAACAGCCCCATCCGTGGTCAAAAAATCATATCTATAGAAGCCACCATTATTAAGTACCGTCAAAAGCACCAGATCTGCTTGCTGTCTGGCATCGACCTGTTCACAAAATGTCTCTACTGCCTCTGCGTTCACCATATTCACATCATTGTCATTATCGACTACCGGATAGCCATTTTCTCCGAGTCTTGCAACAATCTTTTCCTTCGTCTCCACACTTGAAAATGTCTTCTGTGATGCTGCAGTCTCATAAATATCTGCATAAAGATCAGCAATCGCATTCATCTCAGTCTCTGGGTCCTGCATTGGCGACTGCACAAAATTCTGCCTATTTTCTACATCCGTCCCCACTTTATCAACATCTGACTGATCTGCAACAGATGAATTTCCACACGCGACAAGTAGCATAAGCAAAAGTAAACAAATGGATAATCGTATTTTTTTCATAATCTGACTCCCTTACTCATTCCTTCGTATTATATTTTCTAAAGAAACACTGTCTAAATCTTACAGCTGTAAGAATAGTAAGTCAAGTATTATCACTTCGTTTTATCAAAAATGCGATTATCATGAACTATGCTCACTATATATCTGTAATCGCTATATATCTGTACCCGTTATATATCTGTATCCGTTATATATCTGTACCCGCTATATATCTGTACCCGCTATTTATCTGTACCCGCTATATATCTGTATTTTGTCAGACCCGATACCACTTGCTTCGCGATCAAGTCCCTCTGGCCATGTGAACTATGCCTAATAAATTCCAGGTTTTTACCCTGTCTAGAAAAATATTCAAGGAAACTGTCGTCTTTGCTTATCCTTGTAAAGCCTTTCTTTTTACATAGAACATGGTCGTTTCCGGCACAAGTTGTTCAATTTCAGCCAGTTTTTCTTCTTTAATCATTTTTCGAACCATGCTTGCGCTTATGACCTGATTATTTACTTCATAACGTACGAACTTTCTGACTGCAATACCATACTCAGGCAGAACTGTTTCTAGTGTTTTATTATACTGTCTGGTCAGAAGATCTAATGGCTCTTCCCCTACAAAACGAATTGAAATATGCAACTGTGGCGCCACGACCTGTGCAAATATCTCTGCATCCTTCACCGGAGTTACCGTTTCATTCTGTAGAAAATCTTTATCAAAATACTCCCCAAATGTTGCTGTTGAAATCATACATTTTCCGCTTGGTACGACAAATACATTTTGAAACCTCGTGCAATACGCAGAGATCATATGAAATCTTTCCGAAAATGAAAAATACGAGCAGTCCTCTTCTACAACAAATACAATCAGTGTTTCCACTTCTTTCAGGCTCTCCCGGATCAGGTAAGCATGTCCATAGGTAAACGGATTTGCATTCATCACAATACATCCTACCTTCTGTTCCGAAAGATTATCTGGAAGCTTTCCTCTGAGCGTTCGATAATACTCGTTCCAACTTGTCTTAAGATTTTCATCGAACATATAATTATTGAATAAATAGAACTCTTTTTCTACCACTCCTGTTTCGCATTGATTTTCATAATACCTTTGCTGTTGCATTTTCCTTTGTGTTTCCCGCTGTTGCAAATCATCTTTGATCAGCTGATCAATATAATCTGTTAGTATTTCATACCCCCTCTTATCCAAATGCGAGGTCCATCCATTAACAAAACATTTTTCTTCATTCCTATTAAAAAACTCAGATAGATCATAATACGGAACATCCGCCTGCAAAAATCCACTATTCCAGGTATTCGAGCCAAACTGTAGTAAAATATCGCCTTTTCTGAACTTTGTATGTAATATTTTATACAGAATATTTATATCAGTAATCTTTCCTTCACCAATGCCATGCTGTCCACAATTGACAACTCTGTACTTTAATCCTCTGGCATTTAAAAGCTTCTGCAGTTTGCTTTCCATGGTATCCTCATCAGATACATTAAGCCCTGCTACAATACATGGACCAAAGAACCATATTGTATTTAGATAATCGGCAGGACATGCAGTTGTTAAACGGATCCCATTTCTGGTGTGACACACTCTGCTCTCATAATCCTTTACCTGATAATATCCGTTCTTTAATATCGATTCTGGAAATACAATTTTACCATCATGATATGCCCATCTAGCTGCCACATTCTGTACTTTACTCTCAATTGGTCGGGAAAAATACTTATATTGAATATTTTCTTTTTCGCAACGATTCTGTACGGTTTCTGCCAGCAGATCCAGATAAATTTGATTGATTGTTGCCGATTTTCTTTTCGTCTGATTCCATCCTTCGCTATTAACAATAATCAATTCGTTCCCGTTACTTGCTACATTGTCTCCGTTCAAAAATAACTCGTAATTCTCTTCCGTTAAACATTCCATTGAAATTACTCTGTGATATTTATAATAAAATTTTTTAAGTGCCTGACAATCAGATGATAGAATTAGCTTATGATAATTTGCAAAATACTGAATCACCTGTTCTTCTGCGATATAATCCCAACACAAATCAAGATGTGCAACAATTCTTTTTAATGCAACCTGGCAAAGCTTCTTATTACATACTAATGGAATTGCTTTCTTTTTTGTATCTAACATATGCTTTGCAACCTCAGTCAATACTCTATCTTGCCACCTGTCCGAGTCTTTTTTATTTACCGTCATTTTGGCATTGGATGCAAACGATCCAACTACACTATCCTGCTTTATTTCTACTATTAGTTGCTGCTTTTTTGTTTTCTCAATACAACATCCATTCTGAAAAAAGTCGCTTTTCTCCACGTAATACAAGAATTCATTCTTCCTATTGATAATATTAACAATTTCAAATCCTTTATCAAATTCCTGAATAAGTTTCAATGCAGTGCACTCATCTTCATATACCATGCTCCACTCATCCTGCATACATACTTTATGTTCATAAAATTCGAGCGATTTACAATATAAATACTCATATAACTTTTTATAGCTCCATATACTCTGATCATTCTCTTCTTGTGGATTCTCGGTCTCGGTCAAATATACTCTTTTCCCTTTGATTCCCTGTCCTACTACATCACTTCTATCCGCATGGTTCCCATGTATATTCACAGCAATATTTTTACCCACCCTATTTTTCCAAACTGTAACAATACCTGCGGTACTCTCAATCTTTTGTACGCGCCACATTTCCTCTGCTTCAGTAGTCCTGTCGTCCTCCTGTATAGAAAACATTTCGTGAAACACCTCAAAGAATTGTGATCCATTTAATGAACTTTTATGAATGAAAAATTGATACTCATAACAATTCATATGCACAACCTCTTTATCTAAACCTTTCCAATTATATAAAATGGCCATCTATTTGCTCCTGTCTGTTTTGATTCGGACATCTGCCCAAAAAATAATTTTACTCAAGACTCAAAAAATGTTTCTTCTATACTTATTGTTTCTCACTTTCCCGATGGATTGATTTTCTTTACATTTAGACCTAGAACTGATTTCTTTCTACTTGCATTCCCTGCTCATTTAACATTTGGTATAAAATATTATTTTCATCATCCCTGATTTTATCAAGTAGTTCTATCATTCTGGTCAATGTACCTTCATTTTTTACATAGTTGTACTTAAAAGCCATCATTCTGAGCACATCCGCATTCTCTACGACCGCCTCGTATTTTGATGAAAACTCATTATTCTTTTCCATTCGCTTTAATCTGTCCAACATGTAAAATTTATGCTCATAAATCATATGAAAGATCCTATAGTCAAATTTAGGCCTGTCTTCCTGCATATATGCCACTACTTTTGCGTAAATATCCATTCCCCATGTACCTTTTAACTTACCTGTAAAATAGCAGGTATAATCAGAAGAATTCACCGATAAATAGTAATTTTTCAACTCATTTTTTATATATTCAAAATTGATACCGTGGTCGTAATATGGACCTCTGTTCGTTAAGTATCTGATCAACACGACTCTGTGATATGTATCTCTGCTATTCCATGATTCGAGATCTTTTTCATACAGATCCCTTGTAGACTCTGAAAAGAACGCATTTTCCAATACTTCAAACGATATCTGAAATTCATCCATACTGTTATTTTTCAGGAAGTTAATAGCCATAAATTCCTGCTCATCCCTGTCATATCCATATACCAAATGTGAATGCAGCTTATGTTTTTTCTTATAAAATCTGGTCTTTGGAATCTCATATTCATCCACATATACAATTGGGTAGTTATTATGATCTATCCAGTAAATAATATCATCTACAAAACTTTCTTTATTAAATCTAAAGTTGTGATCATTCATATCATTTACCTGAAATTCATTTTGATCGTAGTACATAAAATCCTGAAATGGAAACGATTCGAGCTTCATTCTCCCCTCTGGAATAAAGAGCTGAATAAAATTGTTAAGTATCCATGAATTATCCTGCTGATTGGCATACGCAATGCTGGATATAAATGCGATTGGCAGATAACTCTTAATCTTTGGTGGAATCTGAACTTTCAACTGTTTGTTCTGCATAATGATTCTCCTTCATCTTCTCAGATATTATTTTAACTACATTGTGTATATGGTAATATATGGTTATTCCACAATGTTTTAGAAATATTATACCATCAAAGGCAAAAATAAGATATATTTTATGTGCAATTTATCTAATATCTTGTTTTTAGATTAATATAATTAAGCAAATAAAATAAGACATCCTGCGATGTCTTCTAAGTATCTACCCTTAAGCTACACTTAATCTTCTCTAAATCTTTTCACTCGCTTCTCTTAATCTCTCATAAATCTTTTCATTCTTTTCTCATAATTTTTTATAAATCTTCTCGATTTTTAAGTTCTTTTGTCTATTCTAATCTTCTTTTATCCCCTTTTATTTTCTTTTATCACACATTTCTTCTTACCCTCTTATCTTCCTATTATCTTCTTATCTTCCTATTATCTTCCTCTTATCTTCTTATCTATCTTATTCTATCTTTTTATTATCTTATCTTTTATCTACCTTTAGTTTTCATGATTCCTATTATCTTATCTTTTATCTACCTTTAGTTTTTCATGATTACTTTGGTATACCATTCAATTTGGACAATAAAAAAAGCTCATTCTCATGAGCTTAATCACTTGTTCTTTCAAAACTGCACATTAATCATATCTTACATCCGGTTATCCTAAGAT
>CAJMQE010000078.1 GCA_905215405.1 uncultured bacterium | reverse complement strand
TCCCACACCACATTTTCTGTGATGTGAGACTTTCTTAACTTAATGCCATTGAGATAAAACTCCAGGTCTTTTTTACTATAATAAGAACTGTATATAAATATAAAGAGAATTGTGTACAATAAGAACTGTATATAGATATAAAGAAAACTGTATACAATAAAAACTCCGTTTTAAGTGTCTGCTTGATTAAAAGTAGAACTATTGATTAATGAATGACTTATTCGAAGTCAACAATATCTACCCAGTGCAGTAAAAGTTCTCTTTCTGCAGGACGATTCTTCTCGAGTTGGGCGGCTGCAACAATAGGTAACCACTGTTGCACGTATTTTCGATCTGTAGCCGTTTTCTTGCAAAACATGGACAAATACTCGTCTGCCATAGAAATATCGCTTAATGCAAGCAATAAATACGTTCTGGCAACATCGGCACTAGCGTTGCCTTGCGTTGCATGAACCCAGTCCACGATATAGAACTTCTTCTCGTTGGTTACAATGATGTTTTGAGGACAAAAATCACCATGACATAGTTTTTTATGCTTTGGCATCGACTCCAGGCGTGTGAGTAGTTCATAACGAATTGAATCAGATATTTGACTGCAGCTTTGTATCTGGCGACTGAGTTTGTCTTTTAGTTTAATAAGGAGTGGATTCTGTTTTTGATTAAAATCTGTTTGCAGATCTACCATTTTTTCCAGATAAAAAGACTTCTGATCGGGATTTTCCTGCATTAACTCGGCCAGTGTTTTACCTTCTATGTACTCATTAATAATCATCCAGTGACCGTTTTCTTTGCAAACCTCGAGGAGTTTTGGAATTTCCATACCCGAATCTTCGACTCGGGAAGTATTAAGTGCTTCATAGAGAACATCAGTTTTGGAATAATCTTTAGAAAATACTTTTATTGCCATTCCATCTTCAACATAAACGCTCTTTCTTTCAGTTTTGTAAATACAGTTGTTTAATTTCATATGCAACACCCCTTTGATAAATGATTGATAGAATGATAAATGATATGGTTACTTAAAATAACTTATAATAAATAATTAAATGGTTGCTTCTTTTGATCGGACAGAACTTGCATCAGCTGAATAGAAATAACTGATTAAAGTAAAACTGACAATAGATAAATAAAAGTAAGCATGTTATAAACCTTTTGCTATTTGGTGATATGTTTGTATTTCGACTAAACGATATGCTACTTTTTCTGCTCAGCGATATATCTTTTTACTATTCGATAATATGTGCATGTGTTTCGAATTGGCGCAGTGCTATACCTCTTAAACTACATAGTGGTACAGCTTTTTTACTCGGTAATATGCTTTTTTATCTACTTAGTGGTACAGTTTTTTATACTCTACTTAGTAATATGCTTCATTATCTAATCAGTGGTACACTTTTTATACTCGGTAATATGTTTTTGTATCTACCTAGTGGTACACTTTTTTATACGCCGTAATCTGCTTCGTCATCTACTCAGTGGCACACCTTTTTTTACTCGGTAATATGCTTCGTTATCTACTTAGTGGTATGCCTCTTTTTTAAACTCGGTGATACGACTTTTTTACTTCTAAAATACACATCTTTTTTTGCTCCGTGATACTCCTCCTTTTTGCGCCATATTATTCCCTACTTTTTTGCTTTTTTTCACTATACTACTATCTACTAATTTTTCGTTTTTTTATTATTTTTTGAAATTTTTAATCGACAAAAATCTATATATTCTGCATAATTAAACACAAATTATACAAAAAATATGCATTTAGTATATGCATAAATATGCATAATAAAGTCGAATAATATGCATTTATAAATGTATAAGGTTTCAATTGATTTCCATATAAAACCATACTGATTGAAAACTGATTTCCATAAACTAACATTGACAAATAAAATAGTTGTTTTTTAAGAAAGCAGGAATGCAGTGTATCAAGATTAGTTCTTTTGTTAACACGGTTTTCTCTTACATAAATGAGTGTTACTGACTATAATACTACAGCATCTCTGCTTTCCTTACCGACTAAATAACAGCATCTCTGCTTTCCTTACCGACTAAACAACAGCATCTCTGCTTTCCTTACCGACTAAACAACTGCATCCCTGCTTTTCTTTCCTGACTAAACGACTGTATCTCTGCTTTTCTTTCCTGAGTAAATTACTGTATCCCTGCTTTTTCTTATTGATTAAAATCGGTATAATTACTGATTCCTTAGAGTTTTAAGGCATAGCTTAAGGCTGCAATCAGAATTAAGAATCAGGTTCTAAATAAATTTTAAAGTCTGCTAAACGGTGCCTATTTTCCGTAATAAGCTTTTAAGTAAATCGCTTTTATTTCACTCATCAATGGGTATCTTGGATTTGCTCCAGTGCACTGATCATCAAAGGCCTGTTCAACCATATTGTCCAACGTAGCCAAAAAGTCCTTTTCATCTACACCATACTCACGAATTGTCTTTTTGATGCCAACTTCTGCTTTGAGATCTTCAATAGCTTGAATAAGGTTTTCAAATTTTTCTTCGTTGTTTTTACCCTGAATGCCAAGAAAATCAGCGCATTCAACGTAGCGTTCCAGTGTGTGTGGGTATTCGTATTGTGGAAATGTACCCATTTTTGTTGGAATCGGATCAGCATTATATCGCATTATATCGGTAATCAGAAGTGCATTTGCAACTCCATGAGGCAGGTGATGAAAAGCTCCAAGTTTGTGCGCCAGAGAGTGGGAGAGTCCTAAAAATGCATTTGCGAAAGCCATACCAGCCATGGTAGAAGCGGTTGCCATCATTTCACGAGCTTTGGCATCTTTGGCACCATTATGATAGGCACTTGGCAGGTAGGTAAAGATATTCTTCATTGCTTTGAGTGCAAGACCATCGGTAAAGTCAGTTGCCATAATAGATGCGTAAGCTTCAAGTGCATGGGTAAGGGCATCAATACCAGATGCACTGGTAAGTCCTTTTGGCTGATTCATCATCATATCCGCATCGATAATTGACATCTTTGGAAGTAATTCGTAATCAGCAAGAGGATACTTAGATCCCGTATCCTGATCGGTAATGACAGCAAATGGAGTGACCTCAGATCCGGTACCAGAAGATGTTGGAATGGCGACAAAATAAGCTTTTTCGCCCATTTTTGGAAATGTGTAGACACGTTTTCTGATATCCATAAAACGCATTGCCATGTCTAAAAAGTCAGCTTCTGGATGTTCATATAATACCCACATGATCTTGCCGGCATCCATAGCGGATCCACCACCGATTGCAATAATACAGTCTGGTTCAAAGAGTGTCATGGCCTTTGCACCTTCTTTTGCACAGGCAAGAGTTGGATCAGGTGCTACATCATAGAAGGTCGTGTGGGTAATGCCCATAGCATCCAGTTTGTCGGTTACACATTTTGTATATCCATTTTTATAGAGGAACTGATCTGTAACAATAAAGGCTTTCTTTTTATGCATGACAGTACCCAGTTCATCTAGAGCAACTGGCAGACAGCCTTTCTTAAAGTAAACTTTTTCAGGTGCACGGAACCAAAGCATATTTTCTCTCCTTTCAGCCACTGTCTTGATATTCAATAAATGTTTAATTCCAACATTTTCAGAGACGGAGTTACCACCCCAGGAACCACAGCCCAGTGTAAGAGAAGGAGTCATTTTAAAGTTATAGAGATCACCGATACCACCATGGGATGACGGTGTATTGATCAGAACTCTGCAGGTCTTCATTGCTTCACTGAATTTTGCAATTTTCTCCTGTTGAGTTGCTATATTAATATAGAGAGAAGAAGTGTGCCCATAACCACCATCAGCAATTAAGTGACTGGCCTTGGAAATGGCATCATCAAAGTCCGATGCTTTGTACATTGCGAGGACTGGAGACAGTTTTTCATGAGCAAATTCCTCACTCAGATCCACTGAGCTGACCTCGCCAATAAGGATTTTTGTGGATTCAGGAACGCTGACACCGGCAAGTGATGCAATCGTATAAGCACTCTGACCAACAATTTTGGCATTCAGAGCACCATTGATCAGAATGGTTTTACGTACTTTTTCAGTTTCAGATTTATTTAAAATGTAGCATCCACGGTCAGAAAACTCTTTTTTAACAGCGTCATAAATTTTGCTGTCAACGATTACTGACTGCTCAGATGCACAGATCATACCATTATCAAATGTTTTTGAATGAATAATAGAGTTTACAGAAAGGAGAACATCAGCAGTTTCGTCAATGACTGCCGGTGTATTACCAGGGCCAACACCAAGCGCAGGTTTGCCGGATGAATAGGCGGCTTTCACCATACCAGGTCCGCCAGTCGCAAGAATGATATCTGCTTCTTTCATCAGTTCATTGGTTATTTCTAGAGATGGAACATCGACCCAGCCAATAATATCTTTTGGAGCACCGGCAGCAACTGCGGCATCTAATACGACTTTTGCGGCAGCAATTGTTGACTTCTTTGCCCGTGGATGTGGACTGATAATAATACCATTTCTGGTCTTAAGGCTGATCAGAGTTTTAAAAATAGCAGTAGAAGTAGGATTTGTTGTAGGAATGACAGCTGCAATTACTCCGATTGGTTCTGCAATTTTTTTGATTCCATAAGAAGAGTCTTCCTCGATAATACCGCAGGTGCGGCAATCGCGGTAAGCATGATAAATATATTCTGCAGCAAAATGATTTTTGATTACTTTATCTTCGACAACACCCATTCCGGTTTCTTCGACCGCCAGTTTGGCGAGAGGAATACGGGCTTTATTGGCTGCGAGTGCAGCAGCTGTAAAAATGTGATCGACCTGTTCCTGAGTATAGGTCGCAAAGATACGCTGAGCTTCCCTTGTTTTATTAAGGCGTTTTGTCAGTGCCTCACAATTATCTACAAGGATAGTATCATTTGATGTTTCTGGCATATATTTAGTCCTCCTTTATTTAATTTTCACAGTAAAGATTGATAATTATTTAACAATATCATTATAGTATCTTTGTTATATTTTTGTCAATCTTTAATTTGCATAATATTGGATTCTGATAGAGTATTTTTATGAATCCGTAGTATTTAGTTATATTCGCTATGAAATTGATATATGTGGAGAGAAATATTTTATATTGCCAATATTGTTAATTTCATTGAGAAGTGTTATATTTATTTTATATAATATAGACAGTCAGAATACGATGAGCATATTTTCACGTTTTACTGGGAGGATTGTTCAGCGTATGTTCGGTTTCAGAGATGTAAATTTAGTTACCAAACTGTTGCCAGGAGATTATGTAGAAAGGTTATGTAGGGTGTTTATATGCAATATGTACAGGTGAATAGTTTAAATGGAAATGAAATACTTGCTGTACCTGTATTATCTTCATCAGAGATAATCCTGATGCATACTGATACTGTTTTAAAGAAAGAATACATTGAGAAACTTCTAGAGCTTGGAATAGAACATGTTTATATTAAGGATGTCGTGGAAGAGGAAGAGACGGTCTACAGACTCGATGAAACAAAAGAAAAGTCAAAGACCGTTGTAAAAAATGTACTTGAAAAACATGTTTATAAGCACACGGAAGATTTGAAAAAGGTTGGAGAGACAGCGGAAAAGATTCTTGATTCAGTTATCTCGGAACCAGAAGTAATCAGCAATATTACAGAGATTCGAAACATCAGTACGGATATGTATACCCACTGTATCAATGTCTGTGCATTGTCTACGATCATGGCACTTCGTTTGAAGATGAGTGAAGATCAGGTGAAGAATATCGCGATTGGCGCAATGTTACATGATGTTGGGTTGAGATATATTTCTATTCCCTATATGAACGTGGATTTAGATGATATGAGCGGGAAAGATTCATTGGAATATAAGAAACATACGATTTATGGATATAGTTCTATTGCCGAGGAACATTGGCTTTCTGATATCTCTAAAGATATTATTCTGTTTCATCATGAAAGAGAAGATGGAACGGGATTCCCATTTAAGCACAATAAAGATAAACTGAGAATGGAAGTAAAGCTTGTATCAGTGTGTGATGACTTTGACAGTCTGATCAGTGGTATTGGATGTAAAAAAATGAAGATATATGAGGCAATTGAATACATACAGATGGGAGCTGGACAGATCTATGATTCAGCTGTTGCTGAAAAATTTCTGCAGACAGTTGCCATGTATCCGGTTGGAAGCAAGGTAGTGACCAGCGAGCATGAAATTGGTGTCGTAGTCAGACAGAACGATGGTGCGACAGACAGACCCGTCTTGAAAATGTTGGTCAGAGCGGACGGAAGTGAGTATACAACAGAGGTAAAGAAGGATCTGATGAAGATTCTGACTTTGTTTATAATCGATACAGTTGAGTAAAGTAGTTCAATAAGGAATTGCGGTTCTTCCTACATATAAGAAAGATAGATTAAAAGAAGGATAAGGTGAACGATGCATTTATACTTGAGAGCCATTGGTTTTAGTGAAATTGAGATAGAGAATGAGCAAAAGTTAATAAATCAGGCAGTCAATAACGCAATAGCTAATTCTGCTGTATTTCATCATAAAAAGCTTGGTCGTGGAATGATTTTACTGAAAACCAGTGAGCGCACTGGAATTTATGTACATGGAGTTTATGATGGTAAGACATTTCAGCCACAGTACTATTTTCCATATTTGCTCAGCAGATTTTCAGCCGATTGTGAGGAGCTAACAATTGAAAGACACAGCGACAAAGAGTCGTATGCCGTTGTTTGTGAGGAAATTAAGGCAGGGGTGACCATTATATTCTATCTGCAGAATGTTATGGATTATCTGAAATTTATTGAGAAGGACAAGTTCGAACAGGGAAAGGAAGATGTATTTAATATTCACAACCGATGTGCGAAATCGAAGCTTCCAGTAAAGAATAAAAAAGTATTATTATCTGCGATGTCAACTGGTGGTATGATTCTGCTTCCACTTTCGAAGAGTAAATCACAGGTCAAAAAATATAATGATGCTTCACAGATTCGAAAAAATCTGATCGCAGCTGCGAAAAGGGGCGATGAGCAGGCGATTGAAAGTCTGACTATCGATGATCTGGATACGTATAATAAATTATCTAAACGTATCGTATACGAAGATGTATTTTCTATTGTAGATTCTTCATTTATGCCGTGTGGAGTTGAATGCGACCAGTATTCAGTTGTCGGAGAGATTCTGCATATTGATATAGAAAAGAACAGTCTGACAGGAGAAAAGGTTTATATAATGGCACTGGATTGTAATGAAATGAAGTTCGATCTGGTCATTAATGAATGTGATCTGGTCGGTGAACCGAAAGCAGGCAGAAGATTTAAAGGACAGGTATGGCTTCAGGGTGCTGTAAACTTTGAAGAATAGGCATTTTAACGAAGTATTTAGAATATAATAGACAGGAACTGGTGAAATTTTGTGATGAAAAACTAAATTGACCACAATTTATAGTTGTGATATAATGGATAAGAATTTTACCAGAGTCTGTTCCCATAGTTAAGTGGATATAACAAACCCCTCCTAAGGGTTAGTCGCCAGTTCGACTCTGGCTGGGAACATTGATAAAAGAAGTTGTAAGTCTTGCAAAGGCTTGCAACTTTTTTGCATAATCGGGAAATAGAATATGGAGATTGAATATGTTAAGCAGAGCAAGGCAAAAGACAGGCTACAAAATAGGAATTGAGAGAGAAACTTTAAGATGCCAGGAAGACGGACGACTTGCATTGACGCCACATCCGTCTGTATTTGGAGATAAACTGGACAATCAGCATATTACAGTTGATTTTTCGGAGAGTCAGCCGGAAATTATTACGGATCCTTTTTCAGATGTGGAGAGTTGTTATGAAAGTCTGAAAGAACTGACAAAAGAGCTGATTGAAGGCTGCAGACAGGTAAATGAATATATCTGGCCACAGTCAATGCCGTGTATTTTACCGGAAACAGACAGGATACCAATCGCGGATTATGGAGAAAGAGGACTCGAGCAGAGAGCATACAGAGAAAAACTATGTCAGAAGTATGATAAGAAAATGCAGATGATCTGTGGCGTTCACTTGAACTTTTCTTTTTCTGAGTCATTTTTTGACGAACTGATTGCAGGCACATCGGATCTTCCGTTATTCTACAGCAGGCAGCAGTTCAAAGATCGCATTTATATGAAGGTAGCAGAAAATTATCTGAAATACCACTGGCTGATCGTATATCTAACAGGTGCAACGCCAGTAAAACTGGACAGCAGGGAACAAAGCAGAGTGCAGTCCTGCGCAGTATCTTTTCGAAATTCTCCATCTGGATACTCTAATAAATCAGGAGTACAGGTCGATTTTCATTCCATTGAAAAATATGTTTCAAGTATACAGCAGATGATAGCAGAAGGACTGATTATTAGTGAGAAAGAAGTTTATGCGCCAGTTCGTTTGAAGCGCAGTGACAAAACAGATGCCTTTGAGGATCTGGCGAAAAAAGGAATTGATTATATTGAGATCAGATCACTGGATGTCAATTTGTTCGAGCCATGCGGAATCGATCGGGAGACGATGTATTTTATGGTGAATTTTCTCTATTTCTGTGCACTGACAGAACAGCACCAGGATTATGAAAATATTCTGGGGGATAGACAGATTGCGGCAAATCATACGTGTGGAAGTCTGAATGAAGTCTGGAAAGAGACTGATGAACAGAATCAAATAAATGAGCAGAATAAATCAGAGGAACAGATGGTGCCACTGCAGGGAATTAGTGATGAATTAAGAGCGCGTGGACTTCGGGTGCTCAATGAAATGCAGCAGATCAATCAAATTTATATGATCTGTCCGGATATGGTGCGGCAGGAAATGAAAGAACGACTTGAAAATTATCATAGAACACCTGCATACCGCACAAAGGAATTGCTTTTAAAAGAAGGGTATGTGAAGGGGAGTATGGAACAAATTAAAAAAAGAGATATGCAACTGAATAAGTGTAGAAAATAGAAATATAAACTTACAGAAAAACAGAATTCCTGACAAAAAATCCTGATTACTAGTAAAAAAGTACGATAAAACGTGGACATTATTACCAAAATTTGTTATAATATCGTGATATTATGTAAATGAAATATCATTTATATAGTGTAACATTTGTGAATAATTAGAGGTTTAAAGGAAGGGACTTAAGATGAACAAAAAGCTTGTAAAAAGTGAAAAACTTAGGAGTATCGGAATTAAGATGGTCATATTTTTCATTATTGCCATTGCAATTCCAACCATTGTAATTTCAGTATTTTCTATCAGACGTTCACAGAACGCAATGATCGATAATATGAAACTTACAAGTCAGCAGACATTAAAGGAGACACAGAAAGGCTTTTCGACTTATTTAAAGACATTGAGTCAGCCAATCGATCTTCTGACAAGAAAAAATGAAATTAAACATATGGAAGAGACAGGGGATCTTGATACGAACATCACGACTATTGAGGATGCCCTTGTAGCATCAGTAAAAGTTACAACAGGTGCACAGAGATGTTACTTTGCAACAAAGACAGGATATCTGATCAAAGGCTGGACAAAAACAGAGGACGGTAAGGTTAATCCAGTTAATACAGTTCAAACAGGTGTGGACAGTTCACAGAAGAACTGGTATAAAGGTTCTATTGGTCAGGTCGCAAGAAATGGTATTTATGCTACATTTACGGATCCTTATACAGATTCAGAAACAGGGGGAACCATTTTCTCCGTATCACAGGAAATTAAAGCAACTGATAAATCCACTTATGGTGCAGTTGGCATGGATATAGATTTTAGCCAGGTTGAGCAGTATGTTCAGAATATCGGTCTTTTAAATACCGGTTTTGTACTGCTGGTCGATTCTCAGGGAAATGTTCTTGTTAATAACGATAAAAATACATTTACAGGTTCTACAGTAAGTAATTTCTCTTTCTGGACAGAGGCTAATGCGGATGCTTCAGCAGAGGGAGAAGAAGCATCAGACATTAAGTCTTATACAGAGAAGATCAATGGAGAAACAGTTCAGGTCTCTGTAATGAAAGATGAAGTTACAGGCTGGAGTCTGGTTGGTATGATCAGTAATAACGAGTTATCATCTACAATCGGTAATATTAAGAGTGGTGTCATGATCATCAGTGCAATTGCAGCAGTAATTGGCATTCTGATTGCTATATTTGTAACAACGACATTTGTAAAGGAAATCAATAAGATTAAATCAGTTATGATTAAAGTAGCTGGTGGTGATTTCACACAGCAGATTGATGTTAAGAGAAATGATGAATTTGGTGTACTTGAAACAAGTTTTAACGATATGGTCGAAAATGTATCAGGATTGATCAGAGATGTTGAGACGAAGGCTGGTACGATCATTAAAGCATCAGAGGATATTTCAGGTATTGCCAAGACGACAACTGAGACGACAAGTCAGGTATCAGAAGCAATTCAGAGCGTATCTATTGGTGCGACCGGACAGGCTGAAAGTACAAGTAATGCTACAAAAGAGGTTGAAAACCTTGCAGATAAACTGCATCAGACAAAGAGTTATGTTGGAAATATCAGCTCAATGTCAGAAGATGCACAGCAGCTTAGTAACAAAGGTATTAATATTGTTGAAGATCTGATTCAGAAATCTGAGAAATCTAAAGATAATTCAAAGATTTCAAAGGATGTTGTAGATCAGATGGTCAACAGTATTGAAAAGATCAATTTCATTTCGGATGCGATAACAGAAATTACAGAACAGACAAATCTGCTTTCCTTAAATGCAAGTATTGAAGCAGCAAGAGCTGGAGAAAGCGGACGTGGTTTCGCAGTCGTTGCAGATGAAATCAGAAAGCTTGCAGAACAGTCACAGCAGTCTACAGATGAGATCAAACAGATTGTAAGTGAAATCTCAGAAAAGTCTAATATTGTAGAAAAGACATTGGATGAAAGTGAACAGATCATTGATGATCAGAACAAGGCAATTGAAGATACAAAAGAATTGTTTAATAATATTCTGAAATCTATCAATGAACTGACAGATGGATTAAAGAATATCAGTAATCTGAATGATCAGATGGATGAGAGTAGAAATTCAGTAATTGCTGGTATGGAAAATGTTGCATCTATTTCAACAGAGACAGCGGCTGCTTCTGAAGAAGTTACAGCATCTGCACAGGAGGTCAATGCAACTATGCAGACATTGAACCAGTACACATTGGATCTGAATGAAATCGCAGAAACACTGAGTGCTGCAATTAAGAAATTTACACTGTAGGATGATTCTTTTCAGGGAGTCGCTTGAATTGAACCATACTGGAGTAAGAGACAGATAAACATAAGGAACAGGATCAGGGCGCTGGTATGCCGCTGATTCTGTTCTTTTTTTTGAAAGAAGCTTCATTGCATCCATTATGGGATTAGGGTATAATACTAAAAAAGTAAGGAAAAGTCTAAGGATAGACAGAACAGGAATATTATATGGGAAAAAACGTATTTTCAGATCATAAAAATAGAAAAAAAGTCGGGTTGATCATTCTGGCTGTACTTGTACTGATCAGTATTATTACGGGCATCAGAATCCAGTCAGTGTCAGGCCATAAACAGGAGCAGGAAAGCTTGCAGGCGGATCACGAACAGTTGATGGCCCAACTGGAACAAGAGGAGCAGAGCGAAGATACAGAGGTGGAATCAGAAGACGAATCCCAGACCGAACTCAGTGAAGAACAGAAAGAGGAAATGCTTGCATCTGGTGAGTATGTGATAGATGAGCAGGGACAAATGGTACCAGTATCATCTGAAGCAATTGATGAGAGCAACGGTTCGGGTTCTTCAGCAAAAGATGCAGTCAGCGGCAATCAAAGCGGTAGTGATGCAGGAAGTGCAGGACAGGCAGATAGTGCCAATACGAACTCAGGAAATGCAGCTGGTGGAGCAGGATCAGATAATTCAGGTACATCGGATCAGAATAATGCAAATCAGCCAGCAACCAGAAAAGTCTGCTATATTGAAGTACGTTGTGATACACTGAGTCAGAATATGGATAAGTTGACAAATAAAAGTTTGGAAGGAAGTATTCCTTCCAATGGAACAATTATTGCGAGCATACCAATTGAAATTAAAGATGGAGATACGGTTTTCACAGTACTACAACAGGCTACATTAATTCAGAACATTGCGTTAAACGTTGAATATACAGCGTCATTTGGTACGTATTACATTAAGTCGATCGATAATTTGGGTGAAAGAGATGCCGGAAGTATGAGTGGCTGGATGTATTCTGTAAATGGAAACTATATGCAGGTAGGTGCATCTTCCTGTAAGGTAAATGAGGGAGATCGTATTCTATGGTCTTACACCTGCGATGGTGGAAATGACCTGTAGAGAAAGGAGCAGCAGATGTCCAGTCAGGAACAGAAAATGAGATCGGAATTCTCCAGAAGACATCCACTGGTCAATTTCTTGTATTTTGCCGGAGTGATATTGATCTCTGTGCTATCAACACATCCATGGATGTTAGGCATTGGATTTGTTGTATCACTCATTTATCAGATCTTTTTATGTGGTTTGAGATCATTAAAAATGAATATGTGGATGGCTGTCCCTATTCTGATTTTTACGGTGGTGATCCAGCCAATATTTAATAACAGGGGAGTCTCAGCCATATTTTATATAAATGGAAATATGGTATCCCTGCAGGCCGTTATATATGGGCTTGCTATGTCAATACTATTGATCAGTGAAGTACAGTGGTTTCGCTGCTATAGTGTCATTGTCACATCAGATAAATTTATCTATCTATTTGGAAGAATACTTCCATCAGTTGCATTACTGCTTTCTATGATTTTCAGAACAATTCCACTATTAAAGAAAAGATTTACAGAGATTGAGCAGGGACAGAGAGCCCTAGGAATGATATATCAGGGAATGAGCATTTTTACCAGGATCAGAATTTTTATTAAGGAGATTTCCATTCTGATTGCCTGGTCGCTGGAGGCTTCCATTGAAACAGCAGATTCTATGGAGGCAAGAGGACATGGGAGTGGAAGAAGGACAAATTTCCATCTGTTTCATTTTGAGCCAGTTGATTGTATATGTATAATTATTGAGATCCTGTTGACAGGAGTCTGCATTGCAGGGGTTGTTACAGGTAATACGCAGGCATTTTATTTTCCGGAAATTTACATTAGACAGGATATGGGTACAGCTATGACAGGTATCTGTTATCTTTTACTAGCTGTATTTCCGGTCATTTATGATATTGGAGGATTACAAAAGTGGAAACTATTGCGTTCAGAGATGTAAGTTTTACTTATCCGCAGGAGAAAAAAGCAGCATTGAATCATATCACATTTTCAGTCACACAGTCAGAGTTCGTAGTTGTTTGTGGTACGTCTGGCTCAGGGAAAACCACACTGCTAAGGCATATGAAGAAGAATCTGATGCCATTTGGAAGTGGTAGTGGAGAAATTCTCTATGCAGGTAGCGAAATTGAAAAACAAAGCGATCGGATCAGTGCAGAGGAAATTGGATACGTTATGCAGAATCCAGATAATCAGATCGTTACAGATACGGTATGGAAAGAGCTTGCATTTGGAATGGAGAGCATTGGATTGCCAAACCGTATGATAAGAAGACGGACAGCAGAAATGGCGGAGTATTTTGGAATAGGTGACTGGTTCCGTAAAAATGTATGGGAGTTGTCTGGTGGACAGAAGCAATTGATGAATCTGGCAGCAGTTATGACAATGCAACCAAAACTTCTGGTTCTGGATGAACCGACTGCACAGTTGGATCCCATAGCGGCAGGACATTTTCTTGAGACGCTTCGTAAGATCAATCTTGATTTTGGGACGACAATTATTTTATCAGAACATCGACTGGAAGAATCATTTCCATTCGCAGACAGAGTTCTGGTAATGCAAAATGGACAACTCGTTGCAGATGGAAAACCAGAAGCATTTGGTGACATATTTATGCATCAAGGTGACATAAATATTTATGAATATTTACCAGCGTCAATGCATATTTATTCAGGCATACAGAAAAGTCTTGTGGATCAAAAAAATGATGTTCTGCTGAAAAAATGTCCGGTAACAGTACGGGACGCAAGAATCTGGTTAGAAGATCTGGTATCAATAATGAAAAATACAGATCGGCCGAATATGGTTCCTAATAATTATGGGGATATAGCAGAAAAGGATACCACGCTAAAGAATCATCAAAATGATATGGTGAATGCAGAAAGTGCAGTAGGATATAAGGGGACTAAAAAAAATAAAACAAGTTTCTTTGGTAGAAGGTCCGAAGACGAACATGAAGTCTTATCAGCCAGAAATCTGCACTATAGATATGGAAGACAGGAACAGGATGTTCTAAACGATGTAAGTATGTCATTAGAAGAAGGACAAATTTATGCACTGATGGGTGGAAATGGAGCAGGGAAATCCACATTGCTCAAGATCCTTTGTGGAAATCTTCGTCCCTACGCAGGAAAAGTGGTCACAAAAAAGAGAATTTCCGCATTACCACAGAATCCCCTTGCCGTTTTCACGGAACTGAGCGTGGAGGAGGAACTGGCTGAGGTGTTTACCGGCATTACAGGAAAAGGTCTGAGTCAGGATGTTATTATTAACAGAGTAGAGGACATGCTTAATTTTATGGAACTGGAAGAGTGTAGAAAAAGAAATCCTTACGATCTGAGTGGTGGGCAGCAACAAAAACTTGCAATTGGTAAAGTTTTATTAACAGAGCCTGACATTATTTTATTGGATGAACCAACAAAAGGGATAGATCCTGCATTTAAAAAGTTATTGGGAAGACTGATGAAAAAACTGACCCAGCAAAAAAAGACAATTCTTATGGTTTCGCATGATATTGATTTTTGTGCAGAGTATGCAGATGAGTGTGCATTGTTATTTGACCATACCATTATTACACAGGCACCTGTCAGAGAATTTTTCTGTGAAAATAGTTTCTATACTACAGCGGCAAACCGAATATCTAGAAATGTTCTGCCTGGATGCGTGACAGCAGAGCAGGTGGTCGAAGCATTTAAAAGGGAGGTCTGCAATGAGTAGAAATTACCAGTCGCCCCAGTATTACCAGGCACTAAAAAAGAGAAGAAAGTTAGCAGAATTAATGATATTTATTGCAATTCCAGCTACAATCGCGGCAGGAGTTTATTTTGGGAAGAACAGAAATTATATGATGATGAGCCTGCTGGTTCTGGCATTCACACTGGTTCCATTTTTTGCAGTATTTGAGCATCGAAAACCAAGAGCCAGAGAATTAGTCATGATTTCGGTTGTTTCGTCCATTGCAGTGGTCGCAAATCTGTTATGTGCATTTACAGTACCTGTACATGCAGGAACCGCAGTCGTTGTTGTATCAGGTATTGCACTTGGTCCAGAGGCTGGATTTCTGGTAGGTGCTCTTGCCAGATTTGTCTGTAACTTTTTTACGGGACAGGGTCCCTGGACGCCATGGGAGATGAGCGCATGGGGGATTATTGGATTTTCAGCGGGACTTGCATTTCATAAGGTTTCCTTAAAAAATATATTTGATGAGAAAAAAGCAGTAGGAATGCTAGAGAAAGACAAGTCTGCATCGGGTGAAATGCAGGATAAAATATCTAGCAACAGGAAACAGCAAAAGATGTGGAAAACAAGTCTGGAAGCAGTGGCAGGTCCACTGGGAGGCGTGATCCTTGCATTACTTGTTGCATATATCAGCTATATTCTAAAAGGAAATCAGCAGGAAAGCTTCTGGGGATGGAGACTATACGTCTACGGGATTTGTGGATTGCTTCTGGGGATAACCATACAGAGAAAAAAACTGCCTGTGGACAATCTGACGGTACCTGTATTTACGTTTCTGGTGGTATTTCTCGTCTACGGTGGCATTATGAATATTGCAGCGATGGTCATGTCAAATGCAATATCAGGTGAGCAGTATCCGATCAGTATTGAAAGTTTG
Source organism: uncultured bacterium (assembly GCA_905215405.1). Lineage (GTDB taxonomy): Bacteria > Bacillota > Clostridia > Lachnospirales > Lachnospiraceae > CAJMQE01. The sequence goes on along the minus strand of CAJMQE010000078.1, from coordinate 1,961 downwards.
AAGTTATTATATCTGACAGGGGCCCCTTATGATGCGCTGCATGCGTTAGGGGCAGCCGTCTGCAGCTTTGTCTTTGGAGAAAGTATGATTCGGAAAATAGAAAGAATTCGAATTAAATATGGTGTTTATCAATAAAAAAGAAAAAGTGTGTATTCTCAGATGTTTTAGGAGTCTGAGAAATACACACTTTTTTATTGATACAAATCAGTCCAATATGTTAATTTATAGTTCTGATTTTACATATACTAATTTTATACAAGATAAATTTAATTAAAAATATTTATTCTATACTTCTTTTTCTGCGGCTAACACAGAGTACTCCGGCTGAAAGCAGAGCTGTAACGCTAAAGAGAATGATCAAATTAGAATCTCCGGTCTTAACAGTTGATGCAGCAGTGGTTGCATCAGAAGTATTTGCCTCTGAAGGATTTACGACTACAGTTGTTTCAATCGATTCACTGGCAGCAGTACTGGAAAGTGTAGAGTCAGTTTCAGTAGCAGTCGGTGTTGTTTTTTCTGTTTCAGTTACAACTTCGGAAGCTGCTTCAGAAGAAGATTCTGGTTTTGTCTCCGGCTGAGTTGGCTCAGGATTGATAGCGTCCTGAACAAGTTCTGATACATCAAAAGGATTTGTTGTACCTAAAAGAGTATTTCTATAAGTAATCAGTGCACAGAGTACATCATTTTCAGATAATAAATTTACTTCCCCACCAGCTGTATAGCTGTAGTTATCTGTACCGGCAATTTTAAATGTCAGGAGTCCCTGATAACTCTTTGCAGCGAGCTCTGATTTACCATAGGTAGAGTAAAGAATAAGAGCAGCAGCTGTTGAGTTGGAATTTGGTGATGGGCTCCAGTTCGTATCACCCTGGGAAGTGCCGTCTTCATGTAACAGAACTGTTTCATTATAAGACAGTGCAGAATTTGTAAGAGTTGCAAATTCTGTATTTTCAGCATAAAGGGAATCAAGTCCGTTCAAACCGAAACCATTGTTATCGGAAGAGTTTCCCCAGTAGTTGATGCCATATTCATTTCCATAATTTAAAATGGCATTTACAATCTTGTCAGTGCAGGTGGTATACTGACTGAACTGATTTTTATATGCTTTTACAGCAAGGTACATGAGGGGCAGCTTATATGGATTTACATTGTTGAATTCGTCCTGGCTCGCTGTTGTCAGAACAGCTTCATACTTATTGATGAGATTTGTATTGTGAAAATCTGTAACGTTGTAGCCTGCAGTTGTTAAGGTAATAATTGCTTCTGCATACGCAGTCAGGGAATCATCAACTGTTAGATTTCCATTTGCATCAAGATAATTTGCGGCAATAACATCTGCATATTGTGTTGCAAGTTCACGACAGTCAATGCCTGAACGGATCAGCAGAGTCAGCTGTCTTGATGTGTTATAAAAATTAGAAGCGTTGTTAAGGGTATCGGCAGTGATTTCAGCTGGTTTCAGAGTATTTGCAAGTGATGTGATTTCTGCTGATACCTCAGTGGTCTGTGGTGTTGCAGCATCGGCAGCAAATACAAATGTGCAGTTTGAGACAAAAAGACATAGAGTCATAAGGTAAACTGCGAGTTTGGATAGCATTTTTTTATTCATATTTTCCTCCTTCATTCCTCACCGAATGATATTATTTTTGTGATACAGGTGACAGATATCCTGACTTTGCAGCTTCAGACCTACATCCTGTCCTTCCCAGAGTACAATAACGGCACTTGCCGCATATAGACATCTAGTGGTTATCAGGGTTCGTAGCTGCTTACAGTAGAGTGAGCTGTTACGGATTTTCACCGTATTCCCGCAAACAGAATGCGTCTGTTTGCACATCCATACTAAGACCTGGATGTTACCACATGTAATCAGAACAAATTCTACAGGAAAACAGGCACAGTGTCAAATAAGAATTAATTTCGATGTCCACGAAGCAAATAAATAAAGGGCTGTGAGAATG
>CAJMQE010000077.1 GCA_905215405.1 uncultured bacterium | reverse complement strand
GCATAAACACTAAGCTTTCAGAAAATTTGACCCACAACTATACACGAAGAGCCCATTATTTTAATACATTATGAAATAACTGGCAGTTATGCGCAAAACAGACCTAATTAAATTAATGATTACTTTCTGCGATCAGCTTCTCGAGCTGTTCTTTTGCCCTTCCGCTCTCAATCGTCTGTCTTGCGATTTCAATTGCCTGCTGCATGGTAAATTCTCCATTCGCAATATAAATTGCTGCACCTGCATTCAGGATTACGGCATCGGTCTTTGGCCCTTTTTCTCCATCCAGAATATTCCTGGCTATCTGTGCATTTTCCTGTGGCTCTCCACCCACCAGTTCCGACTTCTTGCATCTTTCAAATCCATAATCTTCCGGTTTCAGTACATAGGATCTGAATTCTCCATTTCTTACTTCACAAACTGAGGTTGGTGCACTCATGGAAATCTCATCAATGCTGTCCTGTCCATAGACGACCATTGCTTTCTTTACCCCAAGGTTCGAAAGTACTCTTGCAAGTGGTTCTACCAGTTCTTCGCTGTAAACTCCCAGTAGCTGCATGCTGGCACCAGCTGGATTAGCAAGTGGTCCCAGGATATTAAAGATCGTCCGGATTCCCATCTCTTTTCTGACACCCCCTACAAAACGCATCGCTGTATGATATTTCTGGGCGAACAGAAAACACATATGGATATCTTTCAAAATCTGTGCACTTCTGGCCGGCGCGAGATCTATTTTTACCCCCAGTGCCTCAAGACAATCCGCTGTTCCACATTTGCTGGATGCAGCTCTATTTCCATGCTTTGCGACTGGTATTCCAGCAGCTGATACTACGATAGATGCAAGGGTTGATATATTAAATGTATTGGATCCATCTCCACCAGTCCCCACAATTTCCAGTACATCCATATCATTTAAGAATCGTTCACAATGATTTCTCATTACTTTTGCTGCAACTGTGATTTCCTCGATTGTCTCGCCTTTCATGGACATTGCCGTCAGAAACGATGCTTTCTGTGCATCTGTTGCCTTACCATCCATAATTTCGTTCATAACTTCTTCCATACATGCTTCTGATAAATCCCTGCCACCTACTACTGTTGCGATTGCTTCTTTGATCATAATGATTACCTCCGTTTTAATATTATTTCAATAGGAAAACTATGTTTTCTTGAACTACAATTACAAATTCTTACGCACCATACTAAATTTTTACGTTTTGATCCGCCTTATCTTCCGTTTTTGTCTCTATTCTGTTATAATTGTGGATTTTTTAATGATTGATCTATGAAATCTGCATATTTTTTCTTGTAGACATTCATGCTGTTCTTTCTGTCCTGCTAGTATCCGTCAGATATCTGCTCTCCAGTTTCTTCAGTGCCTGAACAAGCATTTCTTTTGTAACTCGATATGGATAGTGTCTGATATCGGACATTTCAGGAATGCGATCCATGGTTTCTTCAAATTCGTTCTCAGTAATATCAATCTGTGCAAGAGAAACAGGAAGACCGAGCTGTTGATTCAGCGCATAGACTTTTTCAAACTCTGTATCCTGGCCATCACAAAGCAGTGCAAATAATACACCAAAACCAACTACTTCTCCATGTAGATGTTTCTGTTCAATGACTGGATATTTCGTCAATGCATAAAAACATGCATGCGCGAGCCCACTGTTATAATCAGGTGTAAAATCCCTGGTCAGGAAAATGGAAACAATTGCTGTCGTTACAATGATCGTCAGCACCGTCTGCTCCAGTGCATTGGAAACCTTTCCTTTCTTATTGTCTTCGAGCGCCTGTACTGCATAGGTAAACATGGGATCCAGACACATTTTTGAAAAGCTGACCCCCAATGCCGTGTAATGCTGCAGCTGTTCTCCTCTCGATGAGATCGTTGCCTCATAGTATTTTGCATAGGTGTCGCCAATTCCTGCCCACAGGTAACGGTAAGGTGCACTGGCAATGATCTCAGTGTCAATAAACGCATGGTTTGCCGGTCTTACAAAAAAGTGTGGTTTTAAAAAGGTACCATCACTGTGATACATAATGGAAACCGATGTACAGGATGCACAATTTGATGCGATCGTTGGCAATGTAAATACCGGCTTATCATTTTCGATACAAAGACATTTACAGGTATCCAGTGCCTTTCCACCGCCAACTGCAAATACCATGTCAGCCTCCTCAAATACTTCCATTTTCTTCAGTCGTTCTACATTTTCATAAGTGCAATCCGTTCCATAAACCACAAAATCAAGAATCTGCATATGACTTGCCTGCACTGCATGGATCAGCTTTTCTCTGGCTGCAGCCATTCCCTTTTCTCCACCAATGACAAGGATTTTGCTGCCATAAGGGCTACAGATATTCCCAATACTGTCATACACTTTTTCTCCTACTGAATATCCTGGTAAATTCAACTCATAGTTTTCTAATTTCATAATCTGTCCTGCCTTTCTATATACACCTGCATCTGTCTGTTTTCATCCGTTCCAGACGGCTACTTTTCTATGCTATCTATCCTGCACCAGCGAATCTGCACTCCGCTGATTTTTTCTATCAACGAACTCCATAATGAATCGGATCATAAATGGAACTACAATTACAAATAATGTTGCATATCCGATATATGCATACCCTACTTTTACAAGTGGAATCAGACCGAACTGTGCAATTCCAAAAGTCAGCAGCGTGAATAAAAATGCTCCGACCGTTGTATAAATTCTGTGTTTTCTTCCAGCATCGTTTCCACCTTCTCGCACAGTTCCTGCAACCATTTCTGTCTTCTGCTTTCTTTTCTGTTCTCTCTTTTCTACCGCATGCACACTTCTTTCCACTATTCCTGCGATCATGTTCACACCTGTGGAAACCGCTCCCAGAATGATCAGAATTGAAATGACGGGTGTTAGGAACTTTGCACCGACTCCATTCTGAACCAGAAGAAGCATTGGTACTGAGGCATTTTTTAATTCCGGAAGAAATGCTACTGCAAGCAGCCCGACCACAGTCAGTTCCATTACGACTGCATCCACAATGAACATGTAGATCATGGACCTGCCAGCTTCTTTTTCCTCTTTCATCCCTTTTGTATGCTGATACATCAGACCGACTGCGGTCAACTGAAAGATTCCGTATACACACCCTCTCCATAACGCACTGCCAAAACTTCCCGACTGTGTGGAACCAACCGGCATGATTCCCTGAGCTAGTCTGTTCACAGAATCCGTGATTGTTCCCCACTGCGCTATAATATTGGGGATCAGGACCGCGAACAATCCTGCAATGATCAAAACTGACAATACTGAGGAACATTTTCTGACAATGTCGGTTCCAAAGAGTGTTATTGCAAATATAAAAATTCCAATGATCAGTGTACAAAGCATAAAAGGAATTCCTGTCAGTGCCTGTAGTGTTGCACCGCCGGTCGCAAATGCAACTGCGGGTGCCATGCACACCATAACAAAATATTCAATTTCATATAAATTAGAGAAAATGACTCTTGCCCTGCCATAGAAACTGTCTGAAAAACTACGGTAGTCATAAGTCTTGTGACGATACGCATATCGCATGCCGTACCAATAGAATAATGATAAAAGGAACTGGGCAATCACAGGCATTAATAATGCCCATACCCCATAATTGATAAAATACTGATAGATCTGTGCACCTGATGCAAATCCACCACCGAACTGTGTGGTAAATCCGACAAATGCAATTCCCATAGCAAGGGATGCTGACTTCTTACTCTTCATTTCCATATCCTCCTAAACTAAAAACTGAAACTGTCTCAAACAGGACATTTACTAAGAAATATTCCTGCGGGCAAACCTGTGTGGTTCGCTTCTTTATAGTTTTTATGAGCCAATATTCTGGATATGGAGCATTTTTGTGTATTAAAAAAGCTCCCATCCCAAATATTATCTGGGACAAGAGCGATCGTTCTCCTGCGGTGCCACCCGGCTTGATGTATTCTAAAAATACATCCACTCATACGCACTATCATGCGCTTTGCTTGGTAACGAAGCTGCTCCTCCGTCTAACCTACTCGCTTCTGCTTTCAGTTCGCCCTCGTAAGTCCATTCAACCTGGCGTCTCGGATGTCTCTCACCACCGACATCTCTCTGTACTGATCCTGACCTGATCTACTTCTCTTACTCAACGGTTTTTCTTAATTGACCATAGTTTAGCACACTAAATTGACAAATTCAAGTGCTAATTTAAATTTTTTTATTAATTTCATTCTCTTGTAATTTTTTCCATTTTTCATTATGATGGTTCTAAGGCAATGATCTGAACTGATCATTTTCTATTATCTATATGTCATGGAGGTAACAATGTTACAAATTATTGCTATTGTACTGATTGCAATCAGTACTATTATGATCGGATACTCCTGTATCCAGAAGTTACGTGCACATCAGGCTCTGTCCCTTGCTGACAAAAGAAATCTTTGTCTGGCTGCGGGGTGTCTCATCGAACTGTGTGCTTTTTATCTTGTGCCTGACAATCATATGCTTTCCAGCATTCTGCTATTTGTCGCCTTATTTGTTGCCTTTATCATCCCACTGATCTTCTTTCGTAAGAAAAAGAATTCATAAAGAAGAAAGTTTCTTTCCTTCACGAAGGACAAGAACCAGTGAAAGTACAAGGGCAAGGGCGTCGCTCACCGGCTGAGCAATAAAGATTCCCTGTAACCCTGCTAGGACAGGGAACAGATAAATGAGCGGTACAAGCAGTACAATTTGTCTTAACAGGCTGATAATGATAGATGGTCCCGGCTTTCCTATCGATTGAAAAAATGTCGTTGCCAGCATAACAAATCCAAGGACCGGTGCAATCATAAAATTCAGTCTGAGTGCATGAATGCCTATGTCGAGCATTCCCTCATCACCACCAAACAGTTCAATGATCTGCTTTGGAAAGAGCATTACGATCAGCCAGATCACAGCTGTAATGGCAACAGAAAAAAGGGATGCTTTGAACATGGTCTCCATCACTCTTTTTGTATTGTGATTTCCATAATTAGTGCCCAGAATCGGCTGAATTCCCTGGCTGATACCGCTGGCGGGCATTATCACAAATGTCATGATACTGGAAATTACTGCGTATACACTGATTGCCACATCTCCACCATATTTTCCAAGCTGGCCATTATAGACCAAGCTGATAAATCCCATTGCCATCTGGGCGATCCAAAATGCAAAACCACAGGTAACGATCCGGTTCCATATTCCTTTGCTCAGCTTAAAAATATGTTTGTCCACCTTTACCATCGTCTTTCCGGATAATATCAAATATCCTCCAAATACAGTGGAAACGATCTGTCCGATCACAGTCGCCAGTGCAGCTCCCTGCACTCCGAATCCAAATACTCCTACAAAAAGAGCATCCAGAAATATATTCGTAATCGCACCGCTACCTGTCACGCACATTCCTGCCACAGGTTTTCCAGATACCCTTACAAAATCACAGAACACCATTGTCAGCCCCTGAAAAATACATCCACACGCGCAGATCTGATAATACTTGTACGCCAAGGCGTAAGTCGTGTCCGTTACACCGAACAGCTTCAAAAAGAATCCCGGAAATGCCAGTAAAAGTACCATCAATCCTGTTTCCGCAATCAGTGTCAGGGTTACTGCATTTCCAAATGAAAGATTTCTCTTGTGTTCCTCTCCACCACCATTGAAAATGCTGAACAGTGTGGAACCACCTGCGCTGCAATTCAGCCCAAATGCAATCATCATAAAAGATAGAGGAACACAGATTGACAATGCTGCCAGAGCTGTCGTTCCGTTAAAATTTCCAATAAAGATACGGTCAACAATATTATAAATGGCTGTAACCAGCAGGGAGATTGCCGCTGGAACAGAAAATCTGATGATCAACGGAAAAAGGGAGCCTCCTATAAAATCCACCTGCTTATTTGTCTTCATATCCTGGTACCTCCATCTGTTCTGTCTGCATAATCTGACAAAATTTATGAATCAGAGTGATTGCATTTAACAACTCTTCTTCTTTCATACCAGCCTCATCCATCTTTGCTGCAATCCAGCTATGGTATTGCGTAACATAGAAGTTACAGCATTTCTCCCCTTTTTGTGTCAGTGACAGATACGTTATTCTTTTGTCCTGTCTGCTTCCAGTCTTTTCTAACATCTGAAACCCTTCCAGTTCCTGTATGAGTTTTGTTACACTTGGCATTGTGACATCCAGTTTTCTGCTTACATCTCCTACGGTCACAGTCTGTGAATTTTCCCGCAGCGTATTCACTGCATCCAGTACGTGGATATGTCTTGGTTTCATTCCTTCCGGCAGTTCTGGCATCATCTCAGTTACCTTTTTTGCCTCAAAACATGCATCCAGCATATGTTTGATTAAAATACGATCCATGATTGTTCTCCCTATATATTTACTATTAGTAATTACTTTTCGTAAATAGTTTATGCTTCTAGTCATATTTTGTCAAGAAAAAAAAACTACCTGCAGCCCCCAGCCCTCGCAACCAGGTACCCAACAGATAGTCTTTTTTTTGTTTTGTAGAAAACTTATCTTGCAACCAACACTTTTTTCGTTTTTTCTAAACGCTCTTCCTTCTCTTTTCCCAAACGCTCTTCTTTCTCTTTTCCGACGCTCACCGATTTTCGGAAAATTAAAAACCCCGCTATAAAAAATATTGTCAGAACACTGACTCCGGCACTGGAACTGCCAGTGATCTGTGTAAAAAATGCAACCATGGTCGTTCCCAGGAAAGAGGCTCCCTTTCCACAGATGTCCATAATGCCAAAATACTCACCAGCCTTTTCCTTCGGAATTATCTTAGCAAAATAAGATCTTGAAAGTGCCTGGATCGTACCCTGGAACATGCCTACTGCAATTGCAAGGATCCAGAATTCTGCCTGTGTATTCAGCTGGATCGCAAATACTGCAATACCAAGATACGCAAGAATACAAACTAAGATCAGATTCTCAGCCCGAAATCTGCGTGCGAACCTTCCCAGCAGGATCGCACTTGGAAATGCAACGATCTGTGTCACCAGCAGTGCAATCAGAAGTCCTGTGCTGTCAAGCCCCAGCGATTCTCCATATGCAGTAGCCATGTCTATAATCGTATAAACTCCATCTATATAAAAGAAAAATGAGAGCAGATACAACAACACCTTTTTATCTTTTCTGATATCATGAAATGTTGTTTTCAACCGGGTAAAACTCGTACGCACCGGTCTATCCATTTTCTCAACAAAGAACTTCTGACGATACTGTCTGATCAGAGGCACAGACATTATCAGCCACCAGATTCCCGTCAGTGTAAATGCGCCCGCCATCGCCACAGGCGTTGTAATTCCGATCTTTCCCGCTCCAAGTACCAGTGCCAGACTTATAACAAATGGCACACAGCTTCCTATATATCCCCATGCATAACCTAGTGATGACAACCGGTCCATCCGCTCTTCTGTCGTCACATCCGTCAGCATTGCGTCATAGAAGATGATTCCTGTTGAATATCCAACTTTTGTCAGTACAAATATGCCAAGGAACCAGATCCATGACTGCATAAATCCCAGCAACATGCAGCCCGCCACTCCCAGTAGCAGCATCCCTGTAAATACTGGTTTCTTAAAATCTTTCATATCCGCCAGTGCTCCCAGTACCGGACCGAGCACTGCCACGATCAGCGTCACAACAGACGCTGCATACCCCCAGTACACCATACAGTCTGAAGCACTCAACCCGCTCTCTGCCCCTAAATATCTAAAATAAATCGGCATAATTGTGGACACGAGCAGGATAAATGCTGAATTTGCAACATCATAAAGAATCCAGCTTTTTTCAAGTTTATTCAGTCTGTTATTCATACCAGCTTCCTCCGAATTGTTGCTCTTTATATTCAAATGCCGTACAGGCCGAAATTGCAGTTCCAGCTATCCCCGTTTGAGATACCGGTCCTGTTCCATTTACAGATTTTCTCTCGGCATTCTGCATTGCTGCAGTCTGTGCCATTGCAACACCTGTATCCGTTCCAGTGCTTTTCTTTTGAAACCTGTCAGCATAATTTAACACGTAACCTGGAGCTGCTTCCACATTTTCCTCTGCACTTTTATCAACACCAAACGTTCTGTTGAATCTTGTATTCAGTGGTTCTGTAGATCTTACGTTATCACTGTATTGTTCGATCAGACATACGGCCAGATCGATTGCTGCTGCGAAACGTTTCTCCAGTTCATTGCAACTGTCTGTACATGCTTTGTTGGATTTAAAATTCACGATCAGTCCGTGCATATCCTCATAATTACCTGTTGCTCTTAGTAGCGCGTAGATCATATTACGTTTCATTTTTCCTGGTGCAATCAGCAGATTGTTATACCGGATCATTGATTTTAAGGATTTCTGCACTTCTGCTGCCGATACATTTTCGAAGAATGGAGCAATTGTTTCTGCATACTGAATCTTTGGAATAATATGATTTGTCAATCTGTGTTTCAGTGGATTATGATTGTTATAGACCATAAGCATTCTGTCGAACTCCACTTCAATTTCAGTGTGACTGATTCCGCTTTTCTGAATCTTTTCCTCGATATATCCATGACATTCACTGTCGAGTACAAAGTGACAGATAAATCCAAGGACATAAGCCAGGGACCTTGTTTTTGTATGACTGTTTCTAATCACTTCTCTTGCACGTTCAAAAAACAAATTTGCTTTCTGGTCATGCATTCCAAATCCTGTCTGGTTAACAGAATTACGATACAGCGGCTTGTAATAGAACAGGATATCCGGACCATGTAATCCGATATCATACAGCGGCTTATTATTGATAATGTTCATCATGATGTCTTCCCGCAGATTCCTTAAAACCAGCTGACCGAATTTGTAATGTGCATACGTTGACGGCATAATCGACTCCTTCTTTCCTACAAAACATTTTTACAGTGTTCATAGAAAACAGGCTCCCCAAATTTCCCCGCTTCCTACAAGAACTATCTTATCCAGGTCATGTAAAAACGGCGTCATAGAAATCTGTATTGGCCGTAATAATTAAACTGCTGAAAAAACAAAAAAAGTCTTAGAAAAACAATCAATTTGTTCTTCCAAGACTTTTTCATTTACTAATTGCCTGTTACAATTTAATAAAAATGTATCGGATATTCTGTTTCTTCACCCATACCCGCATTCTGTAATCTGATTGTTGTATCTGTAGCCCTTCTGATTGCATCTCTGTTCTGCTCATATTTAGGGATTTCATAGATCACACTGACCTGCTGTCCGGCTGGAATGACCGTTTCCTGATAGTCTTCTGATGAGTCCTGTGAAAATGTTCCATAAATATTGGCATTGATCCATTTAGATGAATCATCGAACTTAAACACAATTTCAGGTACTGTTTCATAATAACTACCACTATTTTTTATGGTCACACGTAACTGGCATGTGTCATTTACTTCTGTGACTTCACAGGATTCAATCGCGAGCTCTCCGTCGTAGATATTACTGCTCGTTTCCTCCTGCACATCGGAAACAAGACCAATAATTTCAAACAGCAGAATGATAACAAGAATTCCTCCGAGCTTGAACTGTTTCCATATAAACTTAAATAATTCATAAAAAATCTTTAAAATAATGTGCATTATTCAGCCTCCTTTACTGTTACTGGCAGACTGTCTACTTTGTCAATGACGTAACTTCCGCCACTTGAGTTTCTGTGTTTTTCATAAATCAACAGTGTAAATGAAGACTGATCTTCTGGTACTTGAAATACAAGGAGCTGTGCCGTTCCAGTGCTTAAATAATCTCTGATCTCTTCATTGAGTTCGTCCCGCACTGTTTCATTTTCAGTCATATTATAGGGTGAGAACGGCTCGCTAAACTCTGTTCCAACCTGAAGATACACATCTGTCGTGACATACGTACTATACTGATACGATCCAGTTGATCTCGCAAAAGTATAGGGAATCATAATATACTTCATCCCATCCGGTGCCTTGATCTGTGCATGTTTATAGATCTGCGCCTGTTCGATTGTAAGCGTATGGCTCTGACAGTCAAATGCCGTTCCAACTTCCTGCTGTTCTATCTCCAGTGATTCAACCGTTTGTTCCTTGTGCTGCTGTTCCGTCTTATGTTCTTTATATACATCAAAAAACGCTGGCAATATCAACATAAGAATGACAATTGCAACATCAAATCCAATCTGTATTCTATGTCTGATTTTTTTCTTTCTTTTCTGCTGTTCGTCTGCAGATTCCCGCATATTGGTCTGATAGCCGTCCGTATTTTGTCTGTTATCATACTGGCCATTATTCGTACTAGTATTGTATGTATTGGTACGATTCGCATTACTATTATAAGTATTGGTACGATTTGCATTACTATTATATGTATCGGTACTCTTACCATTGGTATTATACACATCTTCGTTGTGTATCTCATAGGATGAGGGTTGCTGTTGGTAATCTTTTACCACCACATCTGCCTTTTGTTTCGACATATACCGACCACATTTCGGGCAGATCCCATAATATTTATCATAATCAAAGGATTTGCCACATTTTTCACATTTTACTTTCATATTCACTCCCACGCAATACAGCTTCCTTAAGTGTACTGCTTTCCATATTGTGCCCTGTCAGAAGGCTTCATTTCCATGTTCTCTCCCTTAACACAGACTTATACTCAACATGATAAACGAATTACCAAATATACGCAATGAACAATTCGCACTTAAAAAAACGCATAAAATAGAAATATACTCGTGCACACATTCGTATATATTCATTCTATGCGTTCTAAATTTACCTGATTCAATTTTTCTTCTTAACCTGTATCATGACTGCCTTAATGGCTCTTTCTTCATCGCTACTGCATATATTTAGAAAGTTTTACTGTCAGTTTTGATGCTGAATTCACATCCATATTTGCTAAAATATCACCTCGAACCGCTGGCTTCATATTTGCAAGGATTTTAGTCACCAGATCAATATCTCCTGACACCATATTATCCAGTATGGTCGCAGCACTCTTAGCGTCCATTTTTGAATAGGTGCTGACATAATCTGCAAGCTTTTCTGCATCGATTGATTCCTGCTCTGCTGCCTGTGCATCTGCCGCTGCCTGCTGAGCTGCTGCATCTGTCTGTGCCTGCGCTGCCGCCTGTGCGTCTGCCTGGATAGATGCCTGTTCCGACGCCTGCTGAGCTGCTGCGGATTCTGCCTGCGCCTGCGCCTGCGCCTGTGCCGCTGCCTGTGCATCTGCTTCTGATTGTGCTTCTGATGCCAGCTGTGCATCCGATTTCTTCTGATCTTCCTCTGGTAAAATTTTATTCAGTGTCTGATTTGTTCCAATAAGAGGTGCAAGTACATTTGATGCGAATCCACCTGCATCCGTTTTGATCAGTATTCCGAATATTGCGATCCAGATCGCGAGAACCAGAAGAAATACACCCGTATATTTCAGTTTTGATGCAAATGTACCAGATCCTTCTTCCTCTGCTTCCTCTGTCTTATCCTGTTTCAGTTCTTCCAACTCTTCAGAACTATCTTTGCTGGTAGCTCTTTGTCTGCCTGCCGTTCTCTGCTGTTGTCTCTGATTTGTATTTTTATTTGTTTTATTTGTTCCAGTCGTATTCATGTCAGCCTCCATTTCTGCCCTGTTATCTGTTGTACAGAATGCCACCCACCTGCTAACGAACAATCAAAAATTTCTGCATGGCTACAAAGACTTTTGTGATTGGTATACGGCAGCACTCATAGAATTCATACAAGAGTATATACCAATTCACACATTTTTCCAAATTTTTCATAACTCTATATCTTTCATATGCTCCATTAGTCTCTATCCGGCCTGCACATACTGTCTCACTAATTGTATCCTGAATCCGACTGCTCAGATGCATACAATGCAAAAAATCACCTTTACCAGAATTGTAAGCAATGTACTCTGCTTACATTCTGGTAAAGGTGATTTTTCAATCTGCTATTTATATATTGTCTTTTCGAATCGTTTCAATTATGTTCTGACGATTGATCCTGCTGAGTGAATAATGCATGATACCAAAGATCAGAACAAATACTGCTGCGACTGCTATAGCGATCGCCATTGCAGGGAACTGATATCCGAACTGTGTATTCAGGCTGAAGCCATTGTAAAATACAACCGATAGGATAATTCCTGCTGGTACACCGATCAACAGTGACTTTATGCCATAAAAAAGTGTTTCGAGCCGTACCATTCTATTAAATTCCCTTGAGGTCATGCCAATGGATTTTAACATTGCAAACTCCTTACTTCTCAGGCTCATATTCGTTGTGATCGTATTAAATATACTGGTGATTCCAATCAGTGAAATGACTGTGATAAATCCATATAAAAATATAGATATGACAAGCCACATGGCCCTACTTGAATTTTCTGATTCTTCCTCGTTGTAGATTGAAATTTCGGGATGTTCTCTGTTGATTTCTTCCTGCAACCCAGACGCATCATCCGACTGGATCAATACTTTGATATGGGATAACTGCATTTTCTGGTACTGGTCAAGAAATTCATCACTAACGACCAATACCCCATCCAATGAATACTGGCCTTCAAACCCCATCGGACGCTCCTGTGTCACTGCTGCAAGTGTAAGTGATAGCTCCTGTTGCGCCCCTGTGCCATTTTCACTGTCCATAATAGTTCCGCTTATCGTATCACCTGCCTGATACTGATACATCTGGTAACGATAGTACTTCCCTTTCCCTGTTTCCTGGTCCGAGTATTCCTGATATTCATCAATGAGAATTGCTTTTGTTCCGACCTCATCATAGGAAAGTTCAAGCTTACTGAGGAACCGATCATACTCTTCCTTTCCAAGGCTGATAACCGGAATTTCGCGCTTAGAAAAATCTATTTGGGTTGTATCCGATAATTCAGTAGATTTTTCCGGCTGATCCTCGTTGTCCGCATTTGTCACATCTTCCTTGTCCGATGCATCTGCCTTTTGCTCTGCTTCCAACTGCATCTGCCAGTTCTTATCCGCCTCAATCGCCTCATTTCCCTTTTGAGAGTACTGTAAGTCCGATACCGGAACTACCAGATTCATCTGTCTTTGTACTGAGTACTGCTCCACATGTTCCATCTCCGGTAACTCCTTTAGGAATACGTTGTTTTTTTCCTGCTGCGTATAACAGGCAAGGTTGTAATTCTTTACCGTATAATATATGGATGACGTACGAAAAGCATAGCCAACAAAAGAACTGATCGCGATAAAGATTGCAACGCTGACGACGATTGAAACTACTGTCGTTCTATATTTTTTACGGTTTCTTTTCACATTTTTATAGGCAATATCGCCGCCCATACCAAACATTTTTCTGATCCATTTTGGCGTATGCAGCTTCTTTCCATTGATCCTGATATCCTGATTGCTCCGAATTGCTTCAATTGAAGAGACCTTTGCCGCTTTGACTGCAGCCTTGACTGCCGAAAAATAAATTGTGAGTATAGACAGCATGACTGCGATCAGAATGGCTACCCAGGAGACATGGAATTGAAATTCTACCCCATCCATAAAAGAGGCTAGAATACTCTGCATTGTTTTCAAAAGAATAAAGATTGCAAGCAATCCAACTGCAATTCCCGATGGAATTCCTATTGCACCAAGTACCGCTCCTTCATACAGAACATTTCTTCTGATCTGCCTGGATGTTGCGCCAACACTGGATAACATTCCATATTGCCTTTTCTTTTCGGTTATAGAGATCTCAAAGCTGTTTCGAATGCAGAAAATGCTCGTGACCATAATAATAATGACTGCTGTTGATGCGACCACACGTATCATACTCATTGTTGATACACTGAAGCTGTTCATCTGCCAGTTGATCAGTCCTGGATTGCTGCTCAATCCATAAGAAGCCTTCGCAAGTGCTTCCTCTTCCTGTTGCGTCAGCATCTGATAGCCCAGCGATTTTTCGATCAGATCCGCATCGACATTTAAGATATCTGCGGTAACCTGGTATCTGTTTTTCAGCCCTTCCTTTGTATATAGCGTATAAATGTTCACAGTGCTGGCAATTGAAGTCGTATCATCCATGTACGTCAGGATCGAATACCCAGGTGCACTATACTCTTCAAACGCACTGGACGGACGCTTGATCATTCCAACGATCGTATACTCTTTCGTAAACTCTTCTGTAAGAGATTCAGTTCCATTTTGTTCATAACTAATGCTCTGATTCAGACTGCTTCCATCTGCACTTTCTCTTTTCCCCACCGAAAGTGTCAAAGTATCTCCAATCTGATAATCCGCCTTTCCATTCGTCAGTATATGCTGAGAAATAACGATCTCGTTTGCATTTTCAGGCATCCGTCCTTCCACTAGCCTGATTGGAGCATTTTTAAATGCGCTCGCATCAAATCCATATAATGCGAAGTAAGGTTTATCCGGATTTTTGCTTTCCGTAAATGATGCATATCCATACATACTGGTCAGATAATACTGATCGACATTTCTATTGTTCTCAATGTACTGCAGTTCATCTGCCGGTACATTCCGAAAACCATAGTGGAAGTTACCAGTCAACTGCTTATCCCGCTCGATCATTGTTGCACGAAAACTGGTAAGCATCCCGGCGACGGCTGTAATCAGTGCTGTTGCCAGTATGATACCGATAATTGTCACAGCTGACCTCTTTTTATTCAGTTTCAGACTGCGAATGGTAAGTTTATTTAATACTTTCATCCCAGTCCTCCTTTACGATTCTGCCGTCCTCGATCACAATAATACGATCCGCAATTCTTGCGATTTCCATATTGTGCGTGATCATAATGATGGTCTGATTATATTTCTGATTCGTCATCTTTAAGAGGGAAACTATCTCCTCGCTGGATCTGCTATCCAGATTTCCCGTTGGTTCATCTGCCAGAATAATTGCAGGATGCGTAATCATTGCTCTTCCGATTGATACTCTCTGCTGCTGTCCGCCGGACAATTCATTTGGTAAATGTTTTTTTCGATCGTCGAGCCTCAACAGTTCCAGTAGCTCATTTACTTCCTTCTGATCAACTTTTCTGCCATCCAATTCACATGGCAGTGTGATATTTTCTTCCACATTCAGAATCGGTATCAGATTGTAGAACTGATAGATCAGCCCGACCTGTCGGCGTCTGAAAATAGCCAGCTGGTCACTTCCAAGCTGATAGATATCCTTTCCATCGATCAGAACTTTTCCTGCCGTTGGTCTGTCAACACCTCCCAATAAATGCAACAATGTTGATTTTCCACTTCCTGAACTACCAACGATTGCGACCAGCTCACCTTTTTCAACAGAAAACGACATATTATTGACTGCTACGACCTCATTGTCACCTTTGCCATATTTTCTTGTCAGATTTTCAACTCTTAATATCTCCATACCTCTCTCCATTTCCTGATTCTGCAAGACCTTTACCTGATTCTGCTATAAATACAGGTTCAAAAAAGACTGCGTTTTGATGCTTCCCTACTATCTTATCCTGCCAAAGTGACAATCAGATGACAATTTAATTTAATACTATATTTTCTGCTGCACCAAATCCCAAGTACGAAACTATGGCTGCACCTTTTCCGGCTTATCTCCGTAGTGATAAAACCTGACTGTAAAAATGCTTCCCGGCCCATCCAACAGATCCGATTGAACAAGTATACAGCCATTCTGCTGCTCTATAATGGCTTTTGCCATAGAAAGACCGATTCCAAAATTCTGCTCTCCCGCATTTTCTGCTTTGTAGAACCGTTCAAAAATATGTCTGCATGCTTCCCGGCTAATGCCATGTCCATGATCCCGCACTGTTAGTTCTGTATACAGGGCAGCGTCCGTAAAGGATAGATCCACAGTTGTTCTGGAAACTGTATGTTCCACTGCATTTTTCACAAGATTTTGTACTGCTTCTCTGATCCAGTTATAATCCCCTGTAAATACAACATTTTCACTGCCACGCAGAACAAATTTGACTTCCTTTAATTCTGCCATAATTTCCAGACGATCTGTAATATCTGTCATCAGATCCACTGCCCTGATTTTTTCCTGCTTAAAGGTCACAACACCTGCATCCAGTCTAGATAACTTAAGCAGTGTTATGACCAACCAGTTCATCTGCTCGATCTGCCTGGATATTTCACATAGAAATTTATTTCTGGTCTGTTGTGGCATATGCTCACTTTCCCGCAGATTATCCAGCATGATCAAAATTGAAGTCAGTGGCGTCTTTAACTGATGGGATATATCAGATACAGACTTTGAAAGTGCTTCCTTCTGCCGAACCGAATTTTCTGCCTGTTCCCG
The DNA here is from genome assembly GCA_905215405.1 of uncultured bacterium. Lineage (GTDB taxonomy): Bacteria > Bacillota > Clostridia > Lachnospirales > Lachnospiraceae > CAJMQE01. Next base: position 1,952 of record CAJMQE010000077.1, on the reverse strand, counting down.
TAGCATGATCGTAATTTTATACAGATCATTTTTTAAAAGACTCAGTTCATCTTCGCAGTTGTCTTCGATCGAAAGTATATACTCTCTCTGTGCGATGCGATGCATATATTTTTCCAGTTCCTGAATTTTTCTTTTTCTACGTAAGACATAGGCAAAAAACAGACATAACAAAAACAGAGATGTAATGATTACAGTTGCAACCGTAGTCATTACCACTCTGTTTTTCCATTTTCCAAGACTGTTCGCGACCGGTGTATTTTCTGTTATCCCATACTGCCGTAACAATACTTCTGTCTTCTCGATTGCATCCTCTGATGCTTCTGTCTGCCCAAGTAACGCCAACAGGAATGTCTGATCGATCTGCGGGTACTGCTCGACTACTTTTTCGAGCAGTTGCCGATATAAAGAATTGTTCTCTCTTTCCAGCCTGCTATACTGCCACTCGCTCACTCCCAGTGCCACTAGCGCAGCTACCAGAACAATCAAAAATGCAGCCAATAAATATCTGTATTTTACTGGTAATCTGCACACTTTTGCCGTTCGTCTGTTCAAATCTTCTGTTTCAGTTTTTCTATTTGTTGTGAGTTTTCTGGTTTTTAGCATTTATTTTTCTCCCACTCTGTAGCCCAGACCACGAACCGTCTGAATGATCTTACCTTCTTTATCACCGATCTTCTCACGAATTCGTTTGATATACACAGTCAGTGTATTATCATTCACATAATTTCCTGCTTCATCCCATATAAAATTTAGTATTTCTTCCCTGGCTATCAACCGGTTCTGATTGCTGAACAAATTGACCAGAATCTTATATTCCAGTTTTGTCAGCGTTATTTCCTGCTCATCCCGAAAGACTTTTCCAGATGTTGTGTGAATCGTCACTGGTCCACAGCTCAGTCCACTGCTGCCAACCCCATTTCTACGAAATACATTGCGAATACGGGACAAAAGTTCCCTGTTTCTGAACGGCTTGATAATATAATCATCGGCCCCCATATCCAGTCCTCTTACCACATCCTGTTCCTCGTCTTTCGCTGTCAGAAAAATAACCGGAGTATCCGTTTTCTCTTTCACATACTGGCACAGCTCAAATCCACTTCCGTCGGGAAGGCCGATATCAAGCAGAATCAGTTCATATTGACCGATATCCAGAAGACGCAATGCATCCCGTTTACTGCCTGCAACATCATACGTAAATTTTTCTTCCTCCAAAAGATAACCAAGCCCCATAATAATACTATTGTTATCCTCTACCAATAAAATTCTTGCCATGCCCTGTTCTTTCATTCCTTTCTGCTGCTCCAACATTCATTGCCAGCACCTTTATAGTCTGAATTCATTTCATAATTTCTATATTTTTTCATTTACTTTTTCATTCATTTTTTATTCATTCATCAATTGCTCTTTCACCGATAGTTTATCTTCTTTGATACAATTTCACAAGATAGGAAGTCAATATTCCGAAAAAGATGATCATGAAGAATAGAATGAGCCACCCAGAAATAGACTGTGCAGTGGATTGCATATAACTCATGATCACAAAAAATATAACCATGCTCAACTTTAATAGCTGCACCATATTTTTAAGCGTGCGGTATACCCTCTCCCTGTTCTCTTCCGTAATTGCTACACCTGTGTTCCAGATCTGTGGAAAACGTTCCAACAAAGAAAGAAATGCATACAGAACCCAGCTTACGACTGGTAATATGAACAGTTCTGTTTTAGAGCCCCAACGATCGATTTCTCCGGCTGCATTATAATGCCCTGGAATCTCATCCGGGAATCCGCCCCAGTTGAGCACAAAGTAAATGAGCAATCCAAACAGACACACAAGACAACCTATTTCCGTAATAATATCTAATTTAGATCTTTTGATTTTAAATTTCATATCCTATTCCCTCCCTATATAGTCAAGTTATATTTCCCATAAATACTGGGCTTCTTCTATCTTT
>CAJMQE010000076.1 GCA_905215405.1 uncultured bacterium | reverse complement strand
CGACAAATCATATTTTGATTTTGTCAAAGGGAAGAATTATCTGGAGAGATAAGTAATTCGACAAATCATATTTTGATTTTGTCAAAGGAAAGAATTATCTTGAGAGATAAGTAAAACCCAGGAGAGACAAGTAGACTGACAGATCCATCTGGATCTGATACGATGAATTTCAGATGGGAACATCTGGAAATATAATTCGGTCAATAGGAAGAAATTCCTTGAGATAAATTTTTTATAAAATGTAGAAAAAACTTTTAGTTTTTACTTGATTATAGCAAATTGTATATGCTATAATGTAAGACGTACTTTTTTGAAAGGAGGATTTTGCTATGAAAGTTAGATCATCAGTTAAACCAATCTGTGAAAAATGCAAAATCATTAAAAGAAAGGGCAGTGTCAGAGTAATCTGTGAAAACCCTAAACACAAACAGAGACAGGGCTAATTGTACCGGGCTGGGAAGTAGGAGATACTTCTCTTGTTTGTTTGTGCATTTGTTCTTTGTCAACTTATAGCTGATAAAGAGTGAATTGTTTATGCGGCTGCAGTAATGATTCGCCAGGCTGAGTTGTCAGCGAACCGTTACTTTATTTATATATTACTATTATATCAAAAGAAGATAAGAGAAGGATGCGTACACATTTCAGACGGCGTTTTATGCGACGGGCTACGTAGGGATAATCTTGTCGAACATGAATTAAATTAATTAAGAATAATAACTATGGAGGTGTAATACACACATGGCTCGTATTTCAGGTGTAGATTTACCAAGAGAAAAGCGCGTAGAGATCGGACTTACTTATATCTATGGAATCGGTAGAACAAGTGCTACTCAGATTCTTGAAAAAGCAAAAGTTAATCCAGATACTCGTGTAAGAGATTTAACAGATGAAGAAGTAGGAAGAATTCGTGATGTTATCGATGCTGATCATCAGGTTGAAGGTGATTTAAGAAGAGAAATCGCTATGAACATCAAGAGATTAAAAGAAATCGGATGTTATAGAGGAATTCGTCATAGAAAAGGTCTTCCATGTAGAGGACAGAAAACTAAGACTAATGCAAGAACATGCAAAGGTCCTAAGAAAACAGTTGCTAATAAGAAGAAATAATTAAAATAGTTTGAAGTTATGTACCTATCGTTATAGGAAAACATAAGGGAGGTTAGTTTAAAATGGCTCAGAAAGTTACAAAAAAAGTGACAAAGAAGCGTGTCAAGAAAAACGTTGAACGAGGACAAGCACACATTCAGTCATCTTTTAATAATACAATCGTTACTTTAACAGATGCAGAAGGAAATGCTTTATCATGGGCAAGTGCTGGTGGTCTTGGATTTAGAGGTTCAAGGAAATCTACTCCTTATGCAGCTCAGATGGCAGCTGAAACTGCTACAAAAGCAGCTTTAGTACACGGATTAAAATCAGTAGACGTTATGGTTAAAGGACCAGGTTCAGGAAGAGAAGCAGCTATTCGTGCACTTTCAGCAAGTGGTCTTGAAGTTACAAGTATCAAAGACGTAACACCAGTTCCACATAACGGATGTCGTCCACCAAAACGTAGAAGAGTTTAATTAGGAGGTATAAGGAAAGATGGCAGTTAATAGAGTTCCTGTTCTCAAGAGATGTAGAGCACTCGGTTTAGAACCAGCTTACTTAGGAATTAATAAAAAATCAAATAGAAAAGCAAAAAACGCAGGTAGAAAAGTTAGTGAATATGGCCTTCAGCTTAGAGAAAAACAGAAAGCAAAATTCATCTACGGCGTATTAGAAAAACCTTTCAGAAATTACTACAAGAAAGCTGAAAAGATGAATGGTATGACAGGTGAAAACCTCATGACATTACTCGAACTCAGACTTGATAACGTAATCTTCAGATTAGGTTTCGCAAGAACAAGAAGAGAAGCAAGACAGATCGTTGATCACAAGCATGTATTAGTTAATGGAAAACCAGTAAATATTCCATCATACTTAGTAAAAGCTGGTGATTCAATCGAAATCAGAGAAAAATCAAAGACTTCAGCAAGATATCAGCAGGTATTAGATGCTACAGCTGGTAGACTTGTACCAGAATGGCTTGAAGCAGATGCAGAAAATCTTAAAGGTTCTGTTAAACAGATTCCTTCAAGAGAGAACATTGATGTACCTGTTGATGAGATGCTTATCGTCGAGTTATATTCTAAATAATCCAATGTGATTAGTAATACCCATAAAGGAGGGGCTAAATAGTGTTCGATTTTCAAAAACCTAAAATTGAGATTGCAACGATCTCTGATGATAATAAATACGGAAGATTTGTTGTAGAACCACTTGAAAGAGGTTACGGCACTACTCTTGGTAATTCACTTAGACGTATTATGCTGTCTTCATTACCAGGTGCAGCTGTAAGTCAGGTCAAGATTGAAGGTGTTTTACATGAATTCAGTTCTATTCCTGGCGTAAAGGAAGATGTAACTGAAATCATTATGAACATCAAGAATTTAGCTATCAAAAATAACAGCGACACAAATGAGCCAAAGACAGCCTACATTGAATTTGAAGGCGAAGGCGTAGTTAGAGCATCTGATATTCAGACAGATTCCGACATTGAAATCATTAATCCAGATCTCGTTATTGCAACACTTAATGGTGGCGCAAACTGCAGATTATTTATGGAATTAACAATCACAAGAGGCAGAGGTTACGTAAGTTCTGATAAGAACAAGAGCGAAGATCAGCCTGTTGGTGTTATTTCAGTCGATTCTATTTACACACCAGTTGAGCGTGTAAATATGTCTGTACAGAATACTCGTGTTGGTCAGGTTACAGATTATGATAAGCTTACTCTGGACGTCTACACAAACGGTACATTAGCTCCTGATGAAGCAGTAAGTTTGGCTGCTAAAGTTTTAAGTGAACATTTAAGTCTTTTTATTGATTTATCAGAGAATGCAAGAACTGCAGAAATCATGGTTGAACAGGAAACTGACGAAAAAGAAAAAGTTCTTGAGATGACTATTGACGAACTCGAATTATCAGTTCGTTCATATAACTGTCTTAAGAGAGCTGGAATCAATACTGTTGAAGAATTATGTAATAAGACTTCAGACGATATGATGAAGGTTAGAAATCTTGGACGTAAATCATTAGAAGAAGTACTTGCAAAGTTAAAAGAACTTGGTTTAGGACTCAGTCCAAGCGAAGACTAAGATTAGTAATGTAATAAGTTATTACAGATAGAAAACAATAACCAGCCTTGCCATCTGTTTGGATCTGCAAGGTGGTTATTACGGGTACAAGGCACAGCCCTTGTCCTGGGAGCGGGATTATCCGGGTATGAGATGTCCGTGATAATTCTGCTTTGATACTTTTATAGTTTATGAACTACAAAGCGCATATATAGTAAGACCGAAGATGCATGATATGCGTTCCCATTCGGAGGTAATTAAAAATGGCAAAATATAGAAAACTTGGTAAAACATCAAGCCAGAGAAAAGCTTTAATCAGAAACCAGGTAACAGCACTTATCAACAATGGTAAGATCGTTACTACTGAAGCTAGAGCTAAAGAAGTAAGAAAAGTTGCAGAAAAACTTATTGCATTAGCAGTTAAAGAAAAAGACAACTTTGAAGAAGTAACTGTAACAGCTAAGGTTGCTAAAAAAGATAGCGAAGGTAAGAGAGTTAAAGAAGTTAAAGACGGTAAGAAAGTAACTGTTTACGAAAACGTTGAAAAAACTATCAAAAAAGACAAACCTTCACGTCTTCATGCTAGAAAGCTTATGCTTAACGAACTTTACACAGTAACAGAAGTTCCTACAGCAGTTGCTGGCAAGAAGAAGAATACAAAAGAAGTTGACTTAGCAGCTAAGTTATTTGATGAAATCGCTCCTAAGTATGTTGACCGTAAGGGTGGATATACAAGAATCGTTAAAATCGGTTTAAGAAAAGGCGATGCAGCTATGGAAGTTATTCTTGAATTAGTTTAATTCGTATATAAAACAGAGAAATGAGTAATCATTTCTCTGTTTTTTTAATGTAGAGGAAAACATTGATTCGTGTGCATAAGGTTACAAATACAGTGTTTTCCTGTGGATTAAATAGAATTGTTATTTTCATAAGTGAGACTTAATGGTATAATACATATATTATGGTTTTGTGCTGGAACAGCCAGACGCGGAAGGGTAACTTATGATTATTAACTTTAATAGTATTTTATATGCGATTTCCTATGCATTGGACTGCGTGGAAAGAGAACTGCTCGGAGTAGCAACGAATCATTCAAAGAGAGTAGCATTGATTGCGACTGAGATGGGCAAACAGTGCAATCTGACGACGGATGAGTTAATTGATCTGGCTGCCTGTGCTATCTTACATGATAATGCACTTGCACAATATATTAAAACGGAGATCAACCGGGAACGACTGGAGAATTCCAGTAAAGAGGAGCTGGCGATTCACTGTGAAATGGGGGAAAAGAATATCACTGGATTTCCATTTCATACAGATGTCAGAGGAGCAATTCTGTATCATCATGAAAATGCGGACGGAAGCGGATGCTTTGGTCTTCTACAGGAAGAAACACCGCTCTTTGCACAGCTGATTCATTTTGCAGATATTCTTGATATTGATTGTAATCTTGGTGAAAAAGAGAATAATAAATATCAGAATGTTAAAGAGTATCTACAGGAAAGAAGTGGCACTGTATTTGCAGAGGAGCATGTAAATCTGTTCCTGACTATATTTTCTCCACACCGTTTTCTGCTATTGCAGGATACATCAATTGATCAGATGGTAAAAGAAAGTATTCCTGTCAGATTTGATGAATTTGACGAAGCTGATTTGATCCATATTGCTGGCATTTTTGCTGAGATCATAGATTATAAATCGGAATTTACAAAGAAACATTCTATTGGAATCGCTGAAAAAGCAAAGATCATGTCAGAGTACTATGGTTTTGATGAAGAGACAATAGGGAAGATGTATCTGGCAGGCGCATTACATGATATCGGAAAAGTGATCATTAACAGCAATGTACTGGAAAAACCAGATAAACTGACAGCAAAAGAATACATTTATATAAAAAATCATGCAAAATATTCTTATGACATTTTATCGAAAATAGAAGGTCTTGAGGATGTCACCAGCTGGGCCTGTATGCACCATGAAAAGCTTGATGGTAGTGGATATCCATTTGGAAAGAAAGCCAGCGAACTGGGGCAGAAAGAACGTCTGATGGCATGTCTGGACATTTATCAGGCACTTACAGAAGAACGTCCTTATAAATCTGGAATGTCGCATGAAATTTCAATGGAAATTCTGTACGACATGGCAGAGCAGGGGCTGATCGATGGGGAAATTTGTAGGGATATTGATCTACGATTTGGCAAAACGCATCAATTGACAAAATATGATGATTTAAAAGTGGAATCTCATAATTTATAGAAAATTAATGATGTTTGTCAAGAAACCGGTGTTATTTTTCAGATATATATGCTATGATTTATAAAATTGGTTTTCCACGGGAAAGCCAGAAATTGTTTCGTATACAAAAAACAAAAGTTAAGTAAGGTGAAAGAGAATCATGGGAATAGTAAAAGCGAAAAATCTTACATTTGAATATATACGCAGAGACGAAGAAGGAAATGTCGAAGCAATTACAAAAGCAGTAGATAATGTCAATATTGAAGTGGAACAGGGACAGTTCATTGCAATTCTTGGACACAATGGCTCTGGAAAATCAACATTTGCAAAGCATATCAATGCAATTCTCTATCCTACAGAGGGAACGTTATTCGTGGATGGAATGGATACAAAGGATGAGGATAAAACACTTGATATCAGACAGACTGCAGGAATGGTATTTCAGAATCCGGACAACCAGATCATTTGTACACTGGTCGAGGAAGAAGTTGGGTTTGGACCTGAAAATATCGGTGTTCCAACGGATGAGATCTGGGAACGGGTCGAGAAGAGCCTGAAGGCTGTCGGTATGTATGAATATCGTAAGTCTTCTCCAAATAAATTATCCGGCGGACAGAAACAGAGAGTGGCAATTGCATCTATTGTGGCAATGAAACCAAAATGTATTATTCTGGATGAACCAACAGCGATGCTGGATCCACTCGGTAGAAAAGAAGTTATAGATACCCTGCATGCACTGAATGAGCAGGAGGGGGTCACAGTAATACTGATTACGCATTACATGCGTGAAGTTATAGATGCAGATAAGATATTTGTTATGGATGAGGGAAAAGTTGTCATGGAAGGAACTCCAAAAGAAATCTTCTCCCAGGTAGAGCGTTTAAAGGAATTAAGACTCGATGTACCACAGGTAACTGAATTGGCTTACGAGTTGAAAAAGAGTGGCGTTCCACTTCCAGATGGTATTCTGACGAATGAAGAACTGATTCAGGCATTAAAAAGAGTCTGAAAAGTTAATAAGGCCCTGAAAATGAATATATATCATGTTGCGGATTTGTTATGGATCTGTCAGATTGTAGATAAGGATAGAATATCTAGAATGATAGAATAACTAGAATGACAAAATATCTAGAATGGTAGAATATCTAGAATGATAGAATAACTAGAATGATTGAATAACTAGAATGACAAAATATCTAGAATGATAGTATATCAAAATGATAGAGTATTTAGAATGATAGAATATCTAGAATGATAGAGTATTTAGAATGATAGAATATCTAGAATGATAAAATATTTAGAATGAAAGATAATATTAGAATATTTACAGTGAAAGATATGTAAGTATACAGGGGTGGAAAGGAAGAACAGAAAGTATGTCATTAATGATAAAAGATTTGTGTTATACATACGAGATTGGGTCGGGCTTTGAAAAGCAGGCGCTAAAGAATGTAAACTGTGTCATTGAAGATGGAGACTTTATTGGATTGATCGGTCATACAGGTTCTGGAAAGTCTACGCTTACCCAGCATCTGAATGGGTTGATCAAGGCAACAAGTGGAAGCATTTACTTTAATGGACAGGATATTTACGATAAAGATTACAATATGAAAGAGCTGAGAAGTAAGGTGGGACTTGTGTTCCAATATCCTGAGCATCAGCTGTTTGAAACAGATATTTTCAAGGATGTTTCATTTGGACCAAAGAATCTTGGTCTGCCAAAGAAAGAAGTAGATCTGCGTGCGTTTGAAGCACTTAGAATGGTAGGACTGGAGGAAAATCTCTACTATCAGTCACCATTTGATCTGTCTGGAGGACAGAGAAGAAGGGTTGCAATTGCCGGTGTTCTGGCCATGAAACCGGACGTCCTGATTCTGGATGAACCAACAGCAGGGCTTGATCCAAAGGGTCGTGATGAAATTCTTGGCTATATTAAAAAACTGCATGATGAAATGCATATTACGGTCATTCTTGTGTCTCATAGCATGGAAGATGTGGCTCGTTATGTGGATAGAATTATGGTCATGAATAAAGGAGAACTGATCTTTGATGATACACCAAAGAAGGTATTCCAGCATTATAAGGAACTTGAAAATGTTGGTCTGGCTGCACCGGAAGTAACCTACATCATGAATGATTTGAGAAATGCAGGTTATGCAGTAGATACGACAGCAATCACAGTGGAAGAGGCAAAGAAAAGCATTTTACACGCTTTGAATAGAGGATAGACATGATTAGAGATATTACAATAGGACAATATTATCAGACGGATTCCGTGATACATAGAATGGATCCGCGAGTAAAATTATTTGGCACGATGGTATTTATCATTTCCCTGTTCCTGGGCAGAAATCTGTGGCTGTATCTTGCAGCAACTGTTTTTCTTGGTGCTGTCATAAAGGTTTCCAAGGTACCGTTCAAATTTATGATTAAAGGTTTGAAGGCAGTTCTGTTTCTGTTGATTTTCAGTGCTGCATTTAATCTGTTTCTGACAGATGGACAACCTTTGATTACCATATGGAAGCTGACCATAACCAAAGAAGGTCTGATCACGGCTATTTTTATGGTAGTCAGACTTATGTATCTGATTATTGGATCGTCACTTATGACATTGACGACGACTCCGAATAATCTGACAGATGGACTTGAAAAAAGTCTCGGATTTTTAAATGTATTTCGTATTCCTGTTCATGAAATTGCAATGATGATGTCAATTGCACTTCGTTTTATTCCAATTCTGATTGAAGAAACGGATAAGATCATGAAAGCACAGACAGCAAGAGGTGCTGATTTCGAACATGGAAATATCATAAATAGAGCGAAAGCAATGATTCCTGTACTTGTGCCATTATTTGTATCAGCATTTCGTCGTGCAAATGAACTGGCAATGGCGATGGAAGCACGTTGTTACCATGGCAGTGAGGGAAGAACCAAAATGAAACCATTAAAGTATCAGAAAATCGATAGACTCGGATATCTGACACTTTTGGCATACCTTGCTATTATGATCGTCATTAAAATTTTCCTTGGAGGAAACTGGATTTGAAAAGAGTAAAGCTCGTAGTTGCATACGATGGAACGAATTATTGTGGCTGGCAGATTCAGCCGAATGCAATTACTGTAGAGAAAGTGTTGAATGATGCACTCACAAAGCTGTTAGGCACACCAATCAGAATCATCGGCGCAAGTCGAACTGATTCAGGGGTACATGCGCAGGGAAATGTGGCTGTTTTTGATACGGATTCCACAATTCCTGGAGAACGATTTGCGTATGCGTTGAACAGACTGCTGCCAGAAGATGTGGCGGTACAGGAATCGCAGGAGGTCGCACCTGATTTTCATCCAAGACATTGTGATACAAGGAAGACCTACGAATATAAGATTTTAAATACCAGATTACCAATGCCATTAAAGCGCATTGATACTTATTTCTATCCTTATGATCTGGATGTGGAAGCAATGGAGAAAGCTGGAGCATATTTGGTTGGCGAACATGATTTTAAAAGCTTTTGTAGTGTAAAAACGCAGACAGAAACGACAGTACGTACCATTTACAGTATTCATGTCAGCAAAAGTTCTGATCAGGTGGTTACCATTCAGGTTCGTGGAAATGGTTTTTTGTACAATATGGTGCGCATCATAGCCGGAACACTGATTCAAGTCGGAAGCAAGAGAATGACACCGGAAAAAGTAGGGGAAATGCTCGATTCCTGTGACAGAACGGTTGCGGGACCAACAGCACCACCGCAGGGACTGACTTTGGTACAAATCGAATATCTATAAAAGAGTTCAGCTTGATAGCAAAATGATCCACACAAATAAAAATAATCAGATGAGTTTTCAACAATCCTGTGTTAGGAAAAGGGATAAATACAGGAATCCTGTTGATAACTTTATCTGATTTCTTTTTTTCGTGTAAATTTTTTGTTTTATGTCAAAAATACAAAGGGAAAATCATAAAAAAACATGGTTATACACCATAAAAGAAGCATCATGTGGAGTTTTAGGCTAGTGTTAGTGGATAATTGCAAATGATTGTATCATTTTTGTGGAAAAAAGCATGGGTTTTGGTGTAGAAAAATTGGAAAAACCATTGACACACGCGGAGTCGTGTTATATAATTTACTAATGTGACGTGGCTGGATATGCTACGCTACTTTTATGTAAATATTACGATCATATCAGTGAAGTATTTCAGATATGGAATCGGATTGGGTTTTTGTAAAATCGTTGAATTTGCTTAACCTGCCCCGGATAAGCATTTATCATATAACAAGTTAATATTAATTTTCAGGAGGTAAACCAATGAAAAGTTTTATGGCTAGTCCATCAACAATTGAAAGAAAATGGTATGTAGTTGACGCTACAGGATATACATTAGGTCGTTTAGCATCACAGGTTGCAAACGTATTAAGAGGAAAGAACAAACCAACATATACACCACACATTGATACAGGTGATAACGTTATCATCATCAATGCAGATAAGATCAAAGTAACAGGTAAGAAAATGGATCAGAAGATCTATTACAACCATTCAGAATATGTAGGCGGTATGAAAGAAACTACATTAAAAGAAATGATGGCTAAAAAACCTGAAAGAGCACTTGAACTCGCTGTTAAGGGAATGCTTCCAAAGGGACCTTTAGGAAGACAGATGTACACAAAACTTCATGTATACGCTGGTCCAGAGCATGATCATGCAGCTCAGAAACCAGAAGTATTAACATTTTAATTAAGGAACGAATAAGGAGGAATTAACAGTGGCTAAGTCAGTTAAAGCAAAGTTCTACGGAACTGGTAGAAGAAAAAGCAGTATCGCTAGAGTATATTTAGTACCTGGTACAGGTAATATTACAATAAATAAGAGAAGTCTTGATGAATTTTTCGGATTAGAAACACTTAAAGTAATCGTTCGTCAGCCTTTAACATTAACAGAAACAACAGAAAAATTTGATGTTATCGTTAATGTACACGGTGGCGGATATACAGGACAGGCTGGTGCTATCAGACATGGTATCGCTAGAGCCCTTCTGCAGGTTGATTCAGACGAATATCGTCCAGCACTTAAGAAAGCTGGTTTCTTAACAAGAGATCCAAGAATGAAAGAAAGAAAGAAATACGGTCTCAAAGCAGCTCGTCGTGCACCACAGTTCTCAAAGAGATAGTCTTTCGGAAACGAAGATATCGAGAAAAGCCCATTTTACAAGGGTTACAGAAGTTGTGGAACTTGTTTGGAAGTGTTGGAATCCGATGGATATGCAACACACATGCAACAGGTATGCAACAAATATATCAATGATATGTATAGGACATTTTTCAGTAAGCGATTACTGGAAAGTGTCCTTTTTTCTTGCGCTAAATCTTATTAATCGCATCGACAAGCTCCTTCATGTCAAAGTGTGTGTAGACTTTCTCTGTCAGTGTCATGGCTCCAGAGTGTCCCACAATCTTCTTGATAATCGTTTGATCTACACCAGCTTCTGCAAGTAATGAAATGCAAGTGTGCCTGCAACAATGTGGTGTACGCTCAATCTTTAGTTGTTCCATCAATGGTTGGAAGTAACTGTCATAATAATTTCGGTACTTAAAATGCTTGCCATCTTCTGTATGAAGCAGGTATTCACAATCTGGATTGGATTCATACCACGCTTTATAGAATGGGAGTACTTTGTCTGCAATCGGTACTTTTCGTATTCCATTATCTGTCTTGCTGACGATGACATCAAAGTATTGTTCATCCAGATGGATATTCTCTTTCTTTAAGTCTAAGAATTCGGAAATTCGAACTCCATTATAGAGAAGCATCAATACAATCTGATAATATTTATCGTCTTTCTGTTCCCATATTAGATCAATTTCTTCCTTGGAAAACTTATTCCTGTCATACTTATTTGGATTGCGGTCTTTGTACTGTGCTACATCCACATAGCTGGAGTAGTCTTTGTTGCAAATATCATTCTTCAATGCGAAATCGTAAAGTTGGTTAAACAATACTTTGATTTTCTTAAGTGTAGGAAAATTCTTTCCGCATGTGTCTATGGACTGTGTTGGTTTCCGAGACTTATGAGGTGGAATACGAGTAAGGGAGAAGTGGTTCCTGTGTTCAGTGATTATCATAATGAGGGATATAATTACAGGCTGGTGGGATATCGGAATCTGGAGACGAAGGAACAGTATAGTGTTGAGAGTATTCAGAAGGAGATTATGGCGGAGAACAGGATTGGGACGTTGGAACAGTTGGAGCAGGGGATTGTTGGAACGAATGAATGGATTGAGAAACTAGCAAGTAACAAATATTATGTAAGATAAGTGAAACAGCTTCTACTTAAATGTCAGAAGCTGTTTTTGTCTATAGTAAGAAAGGTGAAAGTGTGGTAAAATTTAAATTGTGATTTTATACCTATTTGTAGAAAACGAACTTGTGTTCGAATCGAAAAGGTGCTATCATATGATATATAAAACTAAGGAGATTTTCGAAATGAGAAAGATAGATGAAGAAAAGATAGATATGAGTAATGTGATGAATAAATTGTTTGAAGGCGATTGCCTGGAATATATGGACCAGATTCCAGATGGTAGTGTCGATATGATTTTATGTGATTTGCCTTATGGTATGACACAAAATCAATGGGATTGCTATATTCCACTAGATGAGTTGTGGAAGCAGTATAATCGTGTAATTAAACCAAATGGAGCAATTGTTCTCACTTCAAATGGAGTTTTTACTGCAAAATTAATTTTAAGTCAACCAAACATATATAAATATAAGTGGGTGTGGGAAAAATCAAAACCAACTAATTTTCTTAACGCGAAAAAACAACCATTAAGAAAGCATGAGGATGTTTGTGTCTTTTATAAAAAACAGCCAACATACCATCCACAGATGACACAAGGAGAGCCTTATGATAAAGGTATTAGAAAAAATCAATTGTGTGGAAATTATGGTGATTTTGAACCGGTTCATGTGGCAAGTGACGGAGAACGATATCCAACAGATATAATTTATGTTAAGACAGCGGAATCAGAAGGCGCTGTATTACATCCTACACAGAAACCAATTGAATTAGGACGTTACATGATTAGAACATATACTAATCCGGGGGATGTAATATTAGATAATACATTTGGTAGTGGATCATTTTTAGTAGCTGCATTAATGGAAGGACGTAATTTCATTGGAATTGAAAAAAATGAAAATGTTGCTTTGTTCAAGAGAGAAGAAATAGATTATATTGATGTGGCAAAAAGAAGATTGTTTCTTGCATGGGAAGGGTTAGATAGAAAAACTCGTAAATATATTAAGGAACAGAATTTGATAGAAGAATTTAAGGAAAGGTAATGGTGAAATTATGGGGACTATAGTAAGACGTAATGAAAGAAGTTGGGCAATTGTAATAATATCTGAAATTAAGGTAATGCTTAGTGGTCTTAACCTCAAGATTAAAAGTGCTGGTGGAGAAAGCACTTTATCAGTAAACAAGAAAAGTATGTTTCCTGATGTCCTTTTATATGAAGATGAGGCACAGACAAAGATTCTTCAAGGGTGGGAATTGAAGATGCCAGATGTCTTAATTACAGATGAAGCCTTGATTGCAGATGCAACAAGAAAAGCAAGAGCATTGGGACTTAACAGTTTTGTGATTTGGAATTTTACATATGGAAAATTGTACATAGAAAATGAAAATGGAGATTTTGAAGAAGCTAAAGTGTGGTCTGGAACCAGCCATATTACATCAAGAGAGGATGTTATGACTTATAAAGCGGAGTGGCTGCCTATTGTCAAAGAGATTGTAATGACAGTGAATGAGTATCTTGTTAATGGTAGTATTACAACATCTTCTATTGTGAATACAATATCTGAAGGCTTGATGACAGAATTGATTCAGAGAAATAAGAATCTTGTAGCGGAAAATATCACAATAGAGTCAAGTAGAAACATGTCAATGGAAAGTCGGTTAAAGGTATGGTGGAATGCATTTCATGAAGAGTATGATAAAGATGAAAAAGATATGTATTCGGCATATGCAAAATCAGTATTATTAAATTGGACAAACAGAATCATGTTTGCAAATGCAATTAAGAGATATCACAACTGTGCGTATATGATAAAGGAGATTGATTACACAACATCTCCAGTAGAGGGTAATATAATTATTGAACAAATTGTTGAGCAAGGTGATTTCTATAGTGTGTTTAAACCGCTGGAATTTAATGAAATAATTCCGGAAGATACATGGATAGATATAGTAGATTATAATCAGTTCTTAATAGAAAATAACATAGAACAAATAGAGCAGGAAGCTTTACAGGATATTCTTGAGAAAACTGTAAATACAGCAAAGCGAGAAATACGTGGTCAATATGCAACACCATATTGTTTGGCAGATATTTTGAGTCAGATTACTGTTCAAGATTGGAATAAGGACTGTGCTGATTTATGTGCAGGAACTGGAACAATAGCAAAAGCGATAATAGCTAATAAATCTAAGCGGTTAAATAATGCAGAAAAGACATTTGTTACGACATGGATGTCAGATAAGTATGCATATCCGTTGCAGATTGCTAATATAGCAATTACGGATATACATGCATTGAATATACCGCTTAATATGTTTCAGGCCGATGTGTTTAATGTACAAAGTGGTAATAAGATCGATGTTAAAAATCCAATAGATGGAAGTGGGATAGAGAAGATAATTCCACAATTCGGAGCAATTATTTCGAATCTTCCTTTTGTGGAATATAATAAAATAGCACCTGACGAACAAGAATATATTGCAGAGTATAGGGAACAGATAAAAAGTAATACTGGTATAGAGTTTACTCTTGGAAAGACTGATTTGTATAATTTCTTACCATTTAAATTGTATGAATTATTGGAGGAAGATGGAAAATTAGGAATAGTATTATCAAATTCCTGGTTGGGAACAGATATTGGGAAAAAATTCTTTGAGGCATTACAATATTATTATGAAATTGAATCTGTTGTGATAAGTAACTGTAAAAGATGGTTTAATAATGCGGACGTGGTTGGAACATTGTTGATATTGAAGAAAAAACAAATTTCTCTGTCTAATAAAGCAAAGAAAATATACTTCTGGTTGACGAATAAGGATATCCATGCTATTGAAGATGACGAAAAAGAAATTTTGGTAAATAGTGTAGTATTGCATGAAGTTATCGATAAGAAGATAGCATCCATGAAAGAATATACATTGGATGAAATTGATAGCATCACGCAGTATGGTATTACTTTAAATGCACTATTTCACAATATAACTTGGATGGATGAAATAAAAGATAAGCTAATCCCAATTGAAGAGTTGCTGATTGTGAAAAGAGGAGAAAGAAGAGGATGGAATGATTTATTTTATCCGTCTTCGGATTCTGGAATAGAAGATTGTTACATAAGACCAGTATTAAAGAACCCTGCTAGATTGAAATCTTTTACAGCAAAAACAGATATAGAGGCATTTTGTTGTCATAAATCAAAGGAAGAATTGAAAGATCTTGGACATACAGGAGCATTAGATTGGATTGAAAAATTTGAAAACATTAAAAATGGATCAGGAAAACTCCTTCCGGTAGCATTAAAAAGGGCGGGTAGTTTTTGGTATGAGATGGATGATGCTACAAAGGCAGATTTTGTTACAGCACTCAATCCGGATAAAAGGTTATTTGTTGCCAAATTTGAAGATAGTACATTTGTGGATCAGCGATTTACAAGAATGTTGATTAAGGATGACAGTGTTTCGGCGGACTTGATTCATGCTTTACTAAATTCAGTGTATGGGATGTTTGCAATTGAAGCAATTGGATTTGGAAGAGGACTCGGAGTATTAGATGCTAGTAGCACAAAATTAAAGAATATGTACATGATTAATCCGAGAAAAATATTAAATCAAGACAGTCAAGAAATCATCGAATTATTTAATAAAATCAAAGATCGTGATGTGATGGATGTTGAAGATGAATTTAGAGATTCAGATAGAGAGATATTTGACCGGAAAGTATTACAGTCAATAGGGCATGAAGAATTGTATGACTCAATAAAAGAGTCTTTATTATCTATGCAGCATACGAGGCATTGCGTAAAGTAAAAGGAGAAAAATGTCATATTATAATTTTGCACAATTGAGTGATTACAATAGAGTATTGTTAGAAAGTAGAGTAGAGAAAGAAAACTGTATTTTTATTTCGCATAAGAAAGAAGACGAGAACGCAGCAATAGAAGTAGGAAATTTTCTATTATCAGAAGTAGGAGTTAATATTTATTTGGATGTAAATGATTGTGTGTTGCAGGAAGCTGTAAGTAAAGAGAACGATAAGAAAATTGTTGATTCAATAAAACGTGGACTAGGAGTAAGCACGCATTTACTTTGCTTGATTTCTGACAAAACAAAATTATCGTGGTGGGTACCATTTGAAATCGGCGTAGCTGATATTGAGAATAAATACATTGCATCATTGAAATTGCGTAATGTGGATGAAATTCCATCGTTTTTAAAAATTCATGAAACATTATATGATATTCAGGATTTGATAAAATATTCCAGTAGAGTCACACCATTATCCTATTATTTTGAAAGTTCAAATTATTCAAAACTAGTTAATTCGGATACAAGAAAGCTAAATCAATACATAGATGAAAGAAGGAAATAGTATGGAACCTTTAGCAATAGTTTTTGTTTGGAATAGGGAAGACAATGAAGCCACACAAAAGTATATTAAATATGCAACTGAATTATTGACGAGAAATCTCGAAAATCCGTTTTCGAGAAATCTAGATTTGCCAATTTTTTATTATTCGAACGTTAGTGGCGGTGATGTCCCAACGGAAATATGTATTAGTGCAGAGAAGGTGATAGTGTATTTTTTTGTTGGGAAAAACAGTGTTGTATCGTTGGAATGGGAAGAGTATATTGAAAAAACGGTGAGCAATCCGTTGCTTAGTGTGATTCCAATAGCATTAGATGAAACGGCATTCAATATTAAGTCGATTGGTGCATTAAATTGTATAAGAGAATATGAGTATAATGAAAATGAACAACAACAATTTTTTATTTCTTTAGCTCATGAAATCTATAGATTAGGGTTCAATGATACTCGTAAGGAAATAAGTAAAAATAGTTCATTGAAAATATTTTTGAGCCATGCAAAAGACGGAAAAAATGGAATAAATGTCACAAAGCAATTAAAGCAAGTGATTGATAATTCGGCAATGAGGAGATTTTTTGATACAAATGATATCGCACCTGGATACAAATTTGATGAAGAAATAGTAAATAATATTAAAGATTCTTCAATTATTATTGTTAATTCAGATATCTATTCAACGAGGTACTGGTGTCAACGAGAAATTCAGGTTTCGAAGGAAAGCGAGAGACCAATTATAGAAGTTGACTTGATAGAAAAAGGAATGGACAGGAAATTTCCATATGCAGGGAATGTTCCAGTTGTCAGGGCTGATATAAAGAATGAAAAAATCGAAATAGATGATTTATACAGAATATTAGAAACAATTCTCATAGAAACAATAAGATATTATTATGTGGATAGTAAATTATCAAAAATTGAAAAAAAAATAACAGGACGAGTCAAAAGGATGAGTAGACCACCTGAAATGTGTGATTTACAGAAGATATTAAAGAAGGATGGAGAATTTATCAAATTAAACTATGATAGGATTGTTTATCCAGATCCACCAATTTATTCTGAAGAACTAGATTTCTTTAAACGATTGGGAATTAATGTATGTACACCGGTAGAAATGCAGTCTAAAATACTTCTGAATAAAAAGATAGGTATATCTATTTCAAATCCAGATATAGTATATTTGGAAAAGATAGGACAGAATGAAAGTCATTTAAAAAAACTATCTCAAATATTAGCTAAATATCTTTTGGGAAGTGCAGCCACATTGATATATGGCGGAGATTTAAGAAAAGATGGATTTACTGAAAACTTGATATTAGAAGCTAAAATTCTGAAAGACAGGACTAAATCTGAAGATATACATTTGAAAAATTATTTATCATGGCCAATATACTTAAATGATTCAGAAGAAGTTAAAGATTGGAAAGCAAATTATAAAGGTATATTGGAAATGGTAAATGTCGGAACTGATGAAGACATAGAAAAGTTGATTGTTTCGAAAGAAGAGTTTGTTTTTCCTGATACTGAAAATAATTGTTATGTGTGGAGTCGGTCATTAACTAAAATGCGTGACACGATGATTAATGATTGTGATGTCCGAATTTGTGCGGGAGGTAGAGATAAAGGGTATAAAGGGAAAATGCCCGGAGTTTTGGAAGAAATAATTATTGCAAGCTTCAATGGTACCGAGGTCTATGTAGTACGAGCCTATTCAGAGGCCTATTACCTAGCTGAATATATTCTCAATGCGATTGTAAGGCGTGTTGGTACAAGAAATAATGGAGTTCGGCTTAATCCATCTCTGTATGTTGCTGCGGAATACGACAATGCCAGCGATTTTAGTTGAGATGGGCTACATTACAAATGTTGAGGATGCACTAAAATTAAGGGATGATCAATATCAGTTCGCCTATGCTATCTATGAAGGGTTACTAGAGTATTTTGATTTGACCAACGTTAGATGTTAAAGAGTTTGTTCTGTTCCATACCATGAACAAATAAAAAATTTGCTTAACTTTCATTTTGATGTGATCACTAATGAAAGAGACTATTAATGCGTAACAGATTTAAAATCTGCTACGCATTTTTGTATGTTTATGTAGTTTGGTTTTATGCATTTGCTTTATCAGCATATTACAGATTTAATTGGATTTATCATTGTGGATTTACCAGCGTATGCTGTTCCATTGATAAAATAAATATTATTTGTAATCATTCTGAACCTCATCAACTTATGATTTGTCGACATGTTACAAGATAAATTTTAGCACAGCTTGATTTGATTTCCTATTTGTTTTTGCGGTAAAATCTTTGAGGGAATAGATAATACTTGAAAACTTTGGTAATTAGGAGAATAATAAAATATATACATTAGAAGTGTCCGACAGCACATTGTGGGAGGCGTGAACAGCACTTTAGTGTAGGTGCTTT
>CAJMQE010000075.1 GCA_905215405.1 uncultured bacterium | reverse complement strand
TTAATATCGCAAACGATACTAACTTCTCTTTGAATCCTTAACTTAACACCATTGCACATTCATGGCAACGGCTTCCTAATTACTGTGATCTACTGGACTGATCAGTTTCTCATATTATCCTTCGTGCATTCAATCTTCTTTCGTATTTTGATGTGTCTTTCAAATGCATTCTAATTAGATGTAAGATTCATACTACAATCATTATTTCTTGATTTCGAATCTGTTAACGAGAGACTGTAAGGATTCAGCCTGGCTTGTTAATTCTTCACTGGATGCAGAACTTTCTTCTGCTGTTGCAGCATTAGTCTCAGTTACCTGAGCAATCTGGCTAATACCAATATCAATCTGTTTTACGGCTTCAGCCTGCTGGCTTGATGCCTTTGCAATATCGTCTACTTTGCTTGCAATCTGACCTGCACTTTCAACGACCTGTCTTAATTCATTTGCAGCGTTATCTGCAACTGCTTTTCCTTCTTCTACTGCACGCAGAGATGCTTCAATAAATGAAGTTGATGTCTGGGCTGCTTCAGCACTCTGACTTGCAAGTGAGCTTACTTCGTTAGCAACAACTGCAAATCCTTTACCAGCTTCACCTGCACGAGCTGCTTCAATAGAAGCATTCAGAGCAAGGAGGTTTGTCTGGTCAGCAATATTGTTGATTGTATCAATGATCTTGCTGATCTCCTGTGAAGTTCTGCTGATAGTATCCATTGCCTTGACAACTTCCTGCATCTTTTCATTACCCTGATCGATGCCGTTCTTAACTCCACCAACTTCATCACTGATTGCAACTGCATTGTCAGCATTATCAGAAATACGCTGTGTAATATCTGAAACTGTTGCTGATAATTCCTGAACGATACCAGCCTGATCTGTTGCGCCTTCAGCAAGTGATTGTCCGGCATCAGCGATCTGACCAGCTCCACTTGAAACCTGTTCAGAAACCATAGCAATTTCTTTCATACTGTCTGAAATCTTGTCTGTAAAGCCTTCGATAGAAGTCTGGATATTTTTGAAATCTCCAATAAATTCTTTGTTCAATTCAACATTGAACTTACCATCTGCCATTGCTGCCATCACATTTTCGATATCATCGATATAAGAAGCGATAGACGCTACGGCTGTTCTCAGGCTATCTGCAACCTGTCCGATTTCATCCTCTGACTGGTATTCAATAGCTACGTGTACATTACCATTGGCAATTTCACGTGAAGCATCTTCCATTTCCTTTAAAGGAGTTTCAATGCTCTTTGTAAGACGTTTGCTGAAACGTCTTGAAAGGATAACACATATAATTGCAAATGCAATCAGTCCCAAACTAGCAACTACCTGCATGATAATACTAGAAATATACTTCTGATGTGCTGCTGTGTCAGAGAGCTGACCGATCTTATCAAGAGAATCTGCAAGCTTTTCAGAAATATCATTGTACTTTGTATTATAATAATTCAGTGCTTTATCAGTACTTCCAGCTTTTACATAGCTTAACAGTTCTGTTGTTGCACTTTCAAATGCATCAAAATCTGTACTCATTTCATCGACTGCATTCTTATCATCCAGATTATTCTTTATCTTTGTGATATAACCGTCGATCTTTTCAAATCTTGAAGTAATTTCTTTAGATTGTTCCTCTGTTACCTTTGAATCGTTAGATACCATCGCAAATAAGATTCTCTTATTCATAGTCTGGACACCTTTACGAATTTCCATCTGATTCTGCGCTGTTTCATACTGCACATTGTAAAATGTCATCATATTACTTCCAATTAACTGGAAGAATATAAATCCAAGTACAGCGGACGCAATTGTCATAAATACTAATGTATTACACAATTTCTTCAGTCTTTGTGAAATCTTAGTATTCTGGTACTCTGTCGCCTTTTCAGCTTTGTTTTTCTTTTCACTCATATAATTATTACCTCCCAGAATTTATGTCTTGTGCTTTCATGAATCTCCTTAGTAATACTTCGACACATTCTGACGTAATTATAACATTTATTACAAATTATGTCTATTTATACGAATTATTTTCAGCAAAATAAAACAAGAAACGAAACCCTAGGCCGTTGAGCCTATTGTTCCGTTTTTATCGTTCTAATTTCCTATACAGAAAACAACTTCAATATATTAAATTTTTATTAACTATTTTTTCTCAATAGCATTTAGTTATCAAGTTATTAAAACAAATAGGTCTTACCTATCGTCTTACATCAAAGGTGCAATCAGTCTGAGCACCTGTCCCAGGAATCTTTTAACAGGTGAAAGTTTTCTACAGTCTTCCAGTGTTATCTCCTGACATTTATCCAATGTTGCCTGAAAATCCGCTTCTATTTTAAATACAGCCGGATCTTTGAACATATAGGCACCACATTCAAAATGCAGATAAAGACTTCTAAAATCCAGATTTACCGTACCAACTACTGCTTTATCATCATCACTGACAAACACTTTTGCATGCACAAAACCAGGTGTATATTCATAAATTCTGACGCCTTTATCCAAAAGTTCCTTATAGTAAGTCCTTGCCAGCAGATATGCATAAAGTTTATCCGGTTTATGAGGCATAATGATGATCGTTTCAACACCTCTTTTAGCTGCATAACTAAGCGCCTCGACCATTTCATC
Source organism: uncultured bacterium (assembly GCA_905215405.1). Taxonomy (GTDB): domain Bacteria; phylum Bacillota; class Clostridia; order Lachnospirales; family Lachnospiraceae; genus CAJMQE01. The sequence goes on along the minus strand of CAJMQE010000075.1, from coordinate 16,180 downwards.
ATCCAGGATCAGATATGGTGTCATGATGTGCACATATTTTCTGGCACGGTTCAGGACATCAATATATACCTGTTTTCCAACATTTTCACTGTCGAACGGATTATCTCCATAGGGAAGGACAAATCCTCTGCCATCTTCCGCCTGCAGTTCTGCCACATATGGCGTGGTAACATACTTTGCATAGTCTTCCTGCTGTCTTTCTGTTATATTCCACATTTGCAAGAACATCAATGTAAAACTTCTAACTGCTTCTCCTTTGATCATGACCGCTGTATCTTTCCAGTGCCCGAAGCGGTCGATTCGGTTAATATATTCATCAGCAAGATTAATTCCCCCGGTAAATGCAGTATGTCCATCAATCACAAGGATCTTTCTGTGATCCCTGTTGTTCTGGTGAGTCGATAAAATGGGCTTGATCTGAGAAAAGATCTTACATTTGATTCCATACCGTTCTAGTTCTTCCGGGTATTTATATGGTAGAAGCATCAGACTGCACATTCCATCATAGAGCATTCTGACTTCCACGCCCTCTTTTACTTTTCGCTTCAGTATATCGAGGATCGTATCCCACATGTATCCCTTTGCAACAATAAAATACTCTAGAAATATGAACTTTTCTGCTTTTTCCAACTCCTGTATCATCTGCTCAAATTTCAGTTCCCCTATTGGGAAATATTTTACACTACTGTTCTGGTAAATCGGATACCCAGCCGAATGATTCATATAATTAGCAAATCCGACCTCACTTCTGTCAGCCTCTTCGAGATTCTTAAGTACTTGTTCATTCTGCTCCAGCAATGGTGCGATCTGTGTCTGGATGTCAGTCGTTCTCTTTTTGATATATTTCGTGCCTACCTGAAGATTTACAAAGATGTACAATGCAGTACCAAATACAGGAATAACCAGCACCGGAATGATCCATGCAAGTTTAAAGCTCGAATTAATATCTTCATTCATAATATAGATAACAACTGCTGCACCAAGAATCGTAAAGCCAGAATATACAGCTACTGTATACTCGCTCAGCCAGCCAAATGTAACACACAATATGATTACCTGTATCAGTAATGAAGCAAAAACCATAGTCGTCCGCCCAAATATTACTTTTAATAGTCCTTTTAATTTATGCATAGCACCCCTGCCTTACGATTAATTTTATTTATTTTTCTTACTTAACTGTTATTTTAACTGTTCCATTTCCTTTTGATCTGTTTCTACTGTCATACGGCTATCCATTCTTCTGTTGACTGAATCCCCAACAAGTGTATAGATTGTTGAGACGATTGGAACACAGATCAGCATTCCTACGATTCCCATCAGCGAACCACCAATCATAACGGAAGCCAGAATCCACATCGGTGGAAGACCGATTGTCGTTCCAAGGATCTTAGGATAGATCACATTTGCTTCAAATGTCTGCATGATCAGCAGGAAAATGATGAATTCCAGTGCCTGCATAGGATTGACCATCAAAATCAGAAATGCACCGACAAGAAGGCCAATGTAAGCACCGATAATCGGAACCAGTGCTGTAACACCAACAATGACACCAATCATTGCTGCATATGGCAGTTGTAGGATCAGCATACCGATAATGCACATAAATCCTACAATTACAGCGTCAATACATTTACCAATGATAAAATTGGAAAATGCAAGATTTGCTACACTTGCAATTGCCAGGACTTTATCTTTGATCTTTTCTGGGAAATATGCTGTTAAAAATCTCGTTGCCTGCAGTGCCAGCTTTTCTTTGCTCATCACAATATAGAGTGCAAGGATAAATGCCATTACAAATGAGACCATACTTTCAGCTACCGATGTAATCAAAGAAAATGTAGTATCAAAGACACCTGCGACACCACTGGTCGTAAAACTCATCAGACGTTGTGCAATATCACTCCAGTCCGGATTAAAATTCTTGATTGCCTGCTCAAGCTGTGGAATCTTATCACTTCGTTTCATCAGCCAGTCCATCAGATTCTCATATCCCTGAGGAATTGTTTTCCCCAGTGCATTGAGCGTATTGATCACCTCTGGAACGATCAGAGTCAGCACAATTGCAATCAGTCCGGTTACACAAACAATTGAGAGGCAGAGCGCAATTGGTCTCTTGGCCCTGTCCACAGCGGGAACTTTATTATATTTTCCGATTAAATTTTCGAACCGCCTCATAGGCAAATTCAGGATAAATGCAATCGCACATCCCATTATGATCGGGAAGAGTACATCCATAGCAGAACTCAGCACATTTCCTGCATAAATCAGGTTCTGTGAAATCCAGTACATCGCAATAATAATTGCTGCAAGACGGATCACTTTTTTCTCATTAAACTCCGATAATTTCATAATTTCCTCATTTCTACACTTCTATACCAACGTGCGTGTTTTCCGTGCTTATGTATCCCTTAAGTACTGATATTTTATATGGCATCACACATATTTCTGGTCTAAATTAACAATAATTTAACAATATATTACCATATTTCTTTGTATAAAGAAAGATATGAAAAAGAACCAGTCTCTGGATTTTTTCTGATCCAACGGCTGGTTCTTCTATATTTCCTATATATTTATCTATTTCTGTATTTCTTACAGATTCGTATATCCCATCAGGAATTCATCAACAGCTTTCGCTGCTTCTCTTCCTTCTCTGACTGCCCATACAACAAGTGACTGTCCTCTGTGCATATCACCAGCTGTAAATACTTTTTTGACGTTCGTATTATATTTGCCCTGCTCTGTCTTTACATTTGTTCTCTCATTGAGTTCAATCCCAAATGCTTCAGACACATATTTCTGGTTTCCGAGGAAACCGGCTGCGATCAGAACGATATCCACATCTACCTCATATTCACTACCAGCAACTTCGACCATCATTCTGCGTCCGGTCTTTTCGTCCGTCTTAGATTCCAGTTTTACCAGTTTTGCCTTGCAGAGATTTCCGTTCTTATCTTTGATAAATTCTTTTACCGTTGTCTGATATACCCGTGGGTCATGACCAAATACAGCAATTGCTTCTTCCTGACCATAATCTGTCTTGCAAATTCTTGGCCACTGTGGCCATGGATTGCTTTCCAGTCTTTCATCAGGTGCCTTTGGCATCATTTCCAGCTGAAGAACAGATGCACAGCCAAGTCTGATGGATGTACCAACACAGTCATTACCTGTATCACCACCACCGATGACCATAACTTTCTTTCCCTTAGTCGAGATGAATTTTTTGTCTTCAAAGTTTGAATCCAAAAGGCTCTTTGTTGTTGCTTTCAGGAAATCAACAGCAAAATAAATGCCTTTGGCATCTCTTCCTGGTGCCTTGATGTCTCTTGGATTTGATGCACCACACGCAAGTACGACTGCATCAAAATCGTCCATTACCTTCTTAGCCTTAACATTTTCACCAACATTGGCATCTGTAACGAATTCAACACCTTCTGCCTTCATTACGTCGATCTTCCTGTCAATAATATGTTTCTCCAGCTTCATATTTGGAATACCATATCTTAACAGACCACCGACTCTGTCTGCTCGTTCAAATACTGTTACCTGATGTCCTCTGCGGTTCAGCTGATCTGCAGTAGCAAGTCCGGATGGACCGGAACCTACAACTGCTACCCTCTTACCTGTTCTTACCTTTGGAGGCTTTGGATCTGCCCAGCCCATTTCATAGGCATGTTCAATGATCGCCTTCTCATTTTCCTTAGTGCAGACTGGATCACCATTAAGTCCGCATGTACATGCTTTTTCACAGAGCCCTGGACATACACGGCTCGTAAATTCAGGGAAATTGCTTGTCTTATGAAGTCGATTGTACGCCTCTTTCCAGTTTCCAGTATATAAAAGATCATTCCATTCAGGAATCAGGTTGTTCAGTGGACAGCCAGAAGCCATCCCCTTGATCATCATACCAGCCTGACAGAATGGGACACCACAGTCCATGCATCTTGCACTCTGTATCCTCTGTTTTTCTTCTGACAGAGGAGTATGGAATTCATTGAAATTCTTAATTCTTTTCTTTGGTTCTATCTCTGCGCTAGTTTCACGCTTATAGTCTAAAAATCCAGTTGGTTTTCCCATTATCTTACCTCCATACTGCCGCAATCATCTGCGGCGATTCATTTCTTTCGCTCACAAATCGTTACCGGATATCTCATCCGATCCCGCAGATTATTTTGTTGCTGCATAGAAAGCTTCAATCTGTGCCTGTTCACTACTCAGACCTTTTTCTTCCATCTGAACGATCTTCATTAACATCTTCTTATAATCATGTGGCATGATCTTCTTGAATTTTGGCAGATATTCTCCAAAGTTATCAAGAATCATCTTACCTTTCTTGGAATTTGTATAAGCAACATGTTCTGTAATGATTTCTTTCAGTTCAAGTACATCATATTTATCTGTTACAGCTTCCATTGACACAAGCTCTTTATTGACTTTCTTATAAAGGTTGGAATCTTCGTCGAGTACATAAGCAATACCACCGCTCATACCAGCTGCAAAGTTCTTTCCTGTCATACCAAGAACGACTGCGCGTCCACCTGTCATATATTCACATCCATGGTCGCCGCATCCTTCAACGACTGCTGTTGCGCCTGAATTTCTAACACAGAAACGTTCACCTGCAACACCATTGATATATGCCTTACCGCTTGTAGCACCATATAATGCAACATTACCGATAATAATATTTTCGTCTTCTTTAAATGTAATACCAGTTGGTGGATAAACGATCAACTTACCACCTGACAGGCCCTTACCAAAGTAATCATTGCTGTCGCCGACTAGTTCAAGTGTCAGTCCCTTAGGGATAAAGGCACCAAAGCTCTGTCCACCTGATCCGTTACATTTCACTGTATACGTATCATCATCAAGTGTGTCATCATATCTTCTTGTAATTTCTGCACCAAACAGTGTGCCAAATGTACGATCTGTATTGGTTACATCTACTTCGATACTTCTCTTTTGTTTCTGTTCCAGTGCTGGAAGCAGTTTCTTTAACAATACTTTTTCATCGATTGTATTGCCAAGCTTGAAATCATATACTTTCTTGTGATCATACTCGATCTTTCCTGCCTCTTTGATAAATGGATTATCAAGGATTCTAGATAAATCAACATTTGCTGCATGCCCATTGGTAATCTTATTATTTCTGTTCAAAAGATCTGTTCTACCAACGAGTTCATCAACTGTCTTGATACCAAGTTTTGCCATATACTCTCTGAGTTCCTGTGCAATGAACTTCATAAAGTTCACGATATATTCTGGCTTACCAGCAAAACGTTTTCTAAGTTCTGGATTCTGAGTTGCCACACCGACTGGACATGTATCCAGATTACATACTCTCATCATAACACAGCCAAGTGTTACCAGAGGTGCTGTAGCAAAACCAAATTCTTCGGCACCGAGCATAGCAGCAATTGCTACATCACGGCCAGTCATCAGTTTACCATCTGTTTCGATAATGACTTTATTACGAAGGCCATTCATGATCAGTGTCTGATGGGTTTCTGCAACACCGAGTTCCCATGGAAGACCGGCATTTGGAATTGAACTCTTAGGAGCTGCACCTGTACCACCATCATAACCAGATACAAGGATAACCTGTGCACCCGCTTTTGCAACACCTGCTGCAACTGTACCAACACCTGCTTCTGATACCAGTTTTACAGAGATTCTTGCATTTTTATTTGCATTTTTCAGATCGTAGATCAGCTGTGCAAGATCTTCGATTGAATAGATATCATGATGTGGTGGTGGAGAGATCAGACTGACACCTGGTGTGGAAAGTCTTGTCTTGGCAATCCAAGGATATACTTTCTTTCCTGGTAAATGTCCACCTTCGCCTGGTTTTGCACCCTGCGCCATTTTGATCTGAATTTCTTTTGCACTGACAAGATATCTGCTCGTAACACCAAAACGTCCTGATGCGACCTGTTTGATTGCTGAACATCTGTTGATGCCATCTTTACCAATTGTCAGACGGTCGATATCCTCGCCACCTTCACCACTGTTTGATTTACCATGAATCATATTCATTGCAATCGCCATAGTCTCATGTGCTTCTTTTGAAATAGAACCATAGGACATTGCGCCTGTCTTAAATCTCTTAACAATGGAATCAACACTTTCGACCTGTTCGATTGGAATGCCTTTCTTAGGATAGTTGAAGTCCATTAATCCTCTTAAGTTTCCAGCTTCTGTCTCTTTGTTGATCATTGCACTATATTCTTTAAATGTATTGTAATCGCCTGTTCTCGCAGCCAGCTGAAGAAGATGAATTGTCTGTGGATTGTACAGATGTTCTTCTTTTCCACTTCTGAATTTATGGCTTCCTGCACTGTCCAATGTTGTGTCCGTTGTTAATCCTAATGGATCAAATGCTTTTGAATGACGATTTTCAATATCATTTTGTATATCGCCGATTGTAATACCGCCAACTCTGCTGACTGTATCTGTGAAGTATTTATCAATTACACTCTCGTCAAGACCAATTGCTTCAAAGATCTTAGATCCCTGATAAGACTGAATTGTTGAAATACCCATTTTAGAAGCGATCTTTACGATACCGCTGATGACTGCATGATTGTAATCATTGACTGCAGCGTAATAATCTTTATCCAGCATATGATTATCAATAAGTTCCTTAATGCTCTCCTGCGCAAGATAAGGGTTAATTGCACTTGCACCAAATCCAAGCAGCGTAGCGAAATGATGTACTTCTCTTGGTTCACCACTTTCAAGGATTACAGAAACACTGGTTCTCTTCTTTGTACTTACCAGATGCTGCTGCATAGCCGATACTGCAAGAAGAGATGGTATAGCGACACGGTTCTCATCCACACCTCTATCAGAAAGAATCAGAATATTTGCACCTTCCTTATGTGCTCTGTCTGCTTCAATAAACAGATGTTCAATCGCTTTTGGAAGAGATGTATTCTTATAATATACAATAGGAATAACTGCTACTTTAAATCCCTCTACATTCATATTCTTGATCTTTAAAAGATCTGTGCTTGTAAGGATTGGATTATTGATACGAAGCATTTTACAGTTTTCTGCTTTTTCTTCCAGGACATTTCCGGAATCTCCAAGAAATACCGTAGTTGATGTAACAACTTCTTCACGAATTGCATCAATAGGTGGATTCGTTACCTGTGCAAACAACTGCTTGAAATAATTAAAGAGTGGCTGATGTTTATTGGAAAGGACTGCCAGCGGTGTATCAATACCCATGGCTCCAATGCTTTCTGTTCCGTTCTTAGCCATTGGCAGTATTGATGTCTTTAATTCCTCATAGCTGTAACCAAATGCTTTCTGAATCCGTTTTCTCATGACTGGATCATATTCTTCTGGCTTCTTATTTGGAATCTTTAAATCATGTAAATGTACCAAGTTACTATCGAGCCATTCACCATATGGCTGTCTTGTAGCATAATATTCTTTCAGTTCTTCATCATCGATCAGTTTTCCTTTAACGGTATCGACAAGAAGCATTTTACCAGGACGAAGTCTATCTTTTACCTTTACCTTCGTAGGATCGATATCAAGAACACCTACTTCTGATGAAAGGACAACATAACCATCTGTTGTAACATAATAACGAGATGGACGTAATCCGTTTCTATCAAGTACTGCACCCATGATATCACCATCTGAGAAAAGAATTGATGCAGGACCATCCCATGGTTCCATCATCGTTGAATAATACTGATAGAAATCTTTCTTATCCTGATCCATGCTCTTATTATGACGCCATGGTTCTGGAATAGTAATCATAACAGCCAGTGGAAGAGGCATTCCGTTCATAACCAGGAATTCCAGTGTGTTATCCAGTCTTGCTGAATCAGAACCATTTGGATTTACAACAGGAATCAGTTTTGACATTTCATCTTTAAGATATGGAGATGTCATTGTCTCTTCTCTTGCAAGCATTCTGTCCGCATTACCTCTGATTGTGTTAATCTCACCATTATGTACGATAAATCTGTTAGGATGTGCTCTATCCCAGCTAGGATTTGTATTTGTTGAGAATCTTGAATGGACGATTGCAATTGCTGAATCATAATCCTCACATCTTAAATCTGCAAAGAAAGAACGTAACTGTCCGACAAGGAACATACCTTTGTAAACGATTGTCCTGCTTGAGAGAGATACTACATAGGTATTATCACATGTCTGTTCAAATACTCTTCTTGCTACGTAGAGTCTACGATCAAAAGCAAGTCCTTTTTCTACATCTTTTGGTCTTTCTACAAATGCCTGCATAATGACTGGCATACAATCAAGTGCCTTCTTACCGAGTACTTTTGCATCCGTAGGAACTTCTCTCCATCCGAGGAATTTCAGGCCTTCTTTTTCTGTGATGATTTCAAACATCTTCTTTGCCTGATTTCTCTTTGGCTCATCCTGAGGGAAGAAGAACATACCAATACCATAGTCTCTCTCATCACCTAATTCTATATTAAGTGGCTTAACCGCTTTTTTAAAGAACTTATGAGATATCTGTAACATAATACCAACACCATCACCAGTTTTACCCTCTGCATCTTTACCGGCTCTATGTTCCAGATTTTCCACTATCTTTAATGCATCTGATACTGTTTTGTGAGTTTTCACTCCATTGATGTTTACTATCGCACCAATACCACAGTTATCATGTTCAAACCTGGAATCGTATAATCCAAGCTGTTTGCTCTCGTTTTCCATAATGTATATTTCCTTTCTACTTTGTTTCTAACAATATACTTTAATTCTTTACAGTTGTAAATAGGTTTGTTATCCGAATTGTCAGATAATTAGATAATATGTATACATGTCGATATATTATCTGACATCTGAAGATATTGTTTGTAAATATTTTCTTCGTTTTAGCTTCTTTTCGGATTGTATCGAGTTCAAAAACTTTAGAATATTTTGTCGGAACCTGTCCAGATTTAATAAATCTAATTTTTTCAGTCATTTACTTGAAAAAAGAACGTTAAAAAGGTGTAGATTTTTCACTTTTAGGAAAAATCTACACCTCTTAGCTTTACTTTATTCCATTATCTTCTATTTTTCAGAGGGTTTCCTCACAATAAATTCCACTGCCTCTTTCTCAACTTCGAACTCAACTTTCGAATGTTCTCCACCAAATTCTCCATCCAGTGTCCAGGAAATATCTCCTTCTGACTCAATCACAGCTTTATCTGTCTTAAGTGAATAGATCATATCCTGATCTTCGATCGTCTGCGTCAGAAATGCTGACAGAATTCGTTGCAGTTCTATTGGATTCTTTGGCTGTCTGATAAATGTCATTTCAAAAAGGCCATCATTCAGTCTGACATGCTTTCCTACCAGCCCTTTCATTCCACCTACTGATTTTGTATTGCTGATCATGCCATAAATGAACTCATCAACAATGGTATGCTCATTACAGGTAATCTTAAGTTTGAATGATTTGAGCGTAGAGAGTCTTTTCACTGCCTCCAGAACATATGCCTGATGACCAAGCAGATTTTTCATCTGTTGCGGTGTCTCATAAGACACATCCGTAAATGCACCAAATGCAGCTACATAATTAAACGATCTGCCATTAAAAAGCCCGATATCGCACTTCTTTGGTCTTCCATTCGCAATGGTTTCAGCTGCTTTTTTCATATTCTTCGGAATCAAAAGACTGGTTGCGAAATCGTTCGTCGTTCCACTTGGAATATAACCGATCTTTGGCTTTTGCCCTTTGTAAGCCATAACTGCTGCAACAGTTTCATTTAATGTACCATCTCCACCACTGCAGACAATCAGATCGTAGTTTCCCTCTTCATCAAGTATCTTCTGATACCCATCTCTCGTTGCCTTCGTTGGATATATCGTTATTTCAAAACCCGCATCTGAAAAAGTTTTTATAATATCCAGCAAATGATTCTTAATCTGTCCTTTTCCCGAATTCGGATTAAAAACAAATAACATTTTTTTCATGCTCCAACCTCCAATGATTTATCTGTCCCATTTATCGCATAATGCATTGATCTGATCTGCAAATTTAGCCAGATCTTTGTTGGCACCACCCTGATTGTGCCCGATTACCGTAATCAGTCTACGGCCAGAAGCCAACAACCGTTCAAATACACTGTTATTTCGTTTGACCACGCTTCGTCTGGATTTCCGTTCTCTATTGCCCTCTTCAATGCATTCACCTGTCAGCAGATCAAAGCTCGAACCCGTATAAGGTGCGACCGCATGATAGCCATATTCATCATGAATACAATTTGCAAAGGAATCACATACCGTGTCTTCTCCATGAACAACAAAGACTTTTTCCGGTTTCTGTTCAAATGCGTTCAACCATCTGATCAGGCCCTCTTTATCTGCATGGCCACTAGCTCCAGCAAGCACTGCTATTTCTGCATTGACCTGTATTGGTTCTCCAAACAGTTTTACCTCTGTAGCACCTTCCACGATTGCACGGCCAAGTGTACCATTTGCCTGATAGCCAACAAAAAGGATCGTGCATTCTTTTCTCCAGAGATTGTGTTTCAGATGATGTCTGATTCGTCCAGCTTCGCACATTCCCGATGCACTGATAATTACTTTTGGTGTTGCATCAAAATTAATATTTCTTGAATCATCACTGGTAACTGCCAGCTTTAATCCTGGAAATGAAATTGGATTGATGCCTTTATTGACAAGTTCCATTGCTTCGTCATCAAAGCATGCTCCATAGTTCTTGTTAAAAATATGCGTTGCTTCTATAGCCAGTGGACTATCCATATATACATCAAAATCGTTTAAAAGCTTCTCTTCCTTGATTTTCCTGATAAAATAGAGAAGTTCCTGTGTACGGCCAACGGCGAACGATGGAATAACAACATTTCCACCTCGTTTAAATGTTCTGTCAAATATACTGACCAGTTCTTTAATATAATCCGGTGTGCCACCATGACTCCTGTCACCATATGTGGATTCCATGACCACATAGTCTGCACTGTCCAGATACTGTGGATCTTTTAAGATTGGTTTATTCACATTTCCGATGTCTCCTGAAAATGCGATCTTTCTTGTAATTCCGCCCTCTGTCAGCCATATCTCTATACTGGCTGATCCCAACAGATGTCCGACATCTGTAAAACGGATCCGAATTCCCTGATCCAGTTCAATTACTTTTCCATACTCACAGCCCACAAAATAGTTCATTACATTTGTTGCTGCCTCGATATCGTAAAGTGGTACAAATTCAGCAAGATTTGATCTCTTCGCTTTTCTGTTACGCCACTCTGCCTCAAACATCTGGATATGCGCGCTATCCTTCAGCATGATCTCACACAGATCCCTCGTCGGCTGTGTGGTAAACACCTTTCCTCTGAATCCCTTTACATATAAAAGCGGAATCAGGCCAGAATGGTCAATGTGTGCGTGTGTCAGTAAAACATAATCCACATCCGATGCATTAACTGGTATCTCCTGATTTTCATAGACATCTGTTCCTTGCTCCATGCCACAGTCGATCAGAATATTTTTCCCACATGCATTGATATAATGGCAACTCCCCGTCACCTCATGATCAGCTCCTAAAAATGTTAGTTTCATAGCAAATACCTCCCCGGTTTTTATTTGCTTTTATCAATAAGCAGTATTTATTTCTATATATGATTATATCATCATTGGTATGATATGGAAAGCAAAACAGTCACTTTTAGCGGATGACTACATTCCTTCCATTGTCCTTTGCCTTATAAAGTTTTTCATCTGCAATTCTGATAAATGCCTCTGTATCGATTTCTGTATCCAATGGTAGTTGGGCAACTCCAAAGCTTGCTGTTGAATGGAGCTCATTGTCTTTGATCAGAATCGTTCTCTCTTCGTAGGCATTTCTTATTTTTTCCCCGATCTCGTAAGCTTCATTTTCTGCGACATCTGGAAGAACACATAAAAATTCTTCTCCTCCATAGCGGGCCACCCATCCCATATAATCCTTCGTGATCGATGAAAGAATCTCTGCAAATGTTTTCAGTACCCGATCTCCTGCCTGATGTCCATACTGATCGTTCAGATTCTTAAATTTATCGATATCACACATGATAATACTCAGTGATTTTTCGAACCGGTAAGCTTTCCTTACCTGCACCGGCAAGTTTTCATCCATGTACCTTCTGTTAAAGATTCCGGTCAGTTCATCATGTACCAGTTTTGAGTTCAGTTCATTTATATTCTGCACAAGCTGACTGTTGTGTCCTCCATCCAGCATATACATTTCATCTGCCTTTACATATTTGATCATTTCTGCAATGTAATATTCGCCTTTATAGCAGAATGGTGCAGCGATCATTCTTGTCGGCTGTCCCTTGATGTATTCATATTTAACAACAGTCTTATTCGTACATGCTGCCCTGGCTGTAATACAATTCTGACAGGGTTTCTGCTCTCCATACTTCTCCAGGCAGAAATTACACTGTTTGTTCTTCACACATGCCGTCTCATCAATAATCCCATCCCCAAAAGGATCAATGATTTTCAGATCATCATAAAATCCACCGAAAATGGCCAAATGCTGCTCTACATAGTCCTTTATCTCTTTCATTGTATACTCCATTCTTTCTCCTATATATGTGTATTTAAACTTCGCCCCACATATTCTTTCTCTTATCTTTTGTTCCTTTATCATTCCATTTATCTGAATCATGAACCAGTGCTTTTTATTTTCACCACTCCCTGACTTCTTTTTTCATCTTTTATCCACAAGTTGCCCGCATACCATCTTTTTTTCTTCCCTGTGTCTAAAATATATTTCACGTTCTAACCTATTACCACATTCCAGTAAACCTGACTCTATTATAATAAATCCCACTAGTTCATTACAAGTATTTTTATCAAAAAGTTCATATTTCTCCATTTTTTTACATTTTTCTACTTTCTTTAACATAATTCAATCACCTCTAGAAGTTTTCCTTCTATCCTGTTGTTTACGATCGATCTGTCCTACATCTTACAAGACAGAAAAAGACCCGGACAGATATCTGCCCGGATCTTAGTATTTGCTATTGTTTGCTGCTATTATCTTTTATTTATATGAAGATTTGTTTTCCTTCTGTTTTGGCTAACTTCTATTTTGCTTTATATTCCATCTATGTTACCTGACGTTCCATCTATGTTACATGACGTTATATCTATGTTACATGACGTTATATCTCTTTTTTAGATTTCTTATTAGCTTTAGAATTCTTATTATTCTGTTCTAAGTGCCATACACTAAGTATGGTACCAGTTACCTGCCGCTTAACTTAAGATCCTATAACATAGCATCTTATTCGACTGCAGCAAGTACTTTATATAAAAGTCTGTAAAGATCCTTAGCATCCTGTTCATTCAGCTTAATGCAGTTTCCGATCTGTCCAGGAATTTCAACCGCCTTCTGTTTCAGATTTTCACCTTTTTCTGTCAGAACAATCTGAAGATTTCTCTCGTCCTCTTTTGCTCTGTTACGTAAAATATACCCTTTGGATTCCAGTTTTTTCAACACTGGTGTCAGTGTCCCTGAATCCAGGAACAGATAGTCTCCCAGTTCTTTTACATTTAGTTCTTTTCTTTCCCACATTACCAGCATGGTAATATACTGGGTGTAAGTCAGATCTATTTCATTTAAAAATGGTTTATACTGCTTTACTACTTCTTTTGCACATGCATAAAGTGGAAAGCATAACTGATTCTCTAATTTTAAGACATCAAATTTGTCGTTCATGTATAAAATCTCCTTTGCGCATCATCGTGATCAGAAACACAATCACACCATACGTGTTCTTCTCCAGGAATGCATCATTATTATCTACCGCAGTCATGGTAAAATTCTCATATACAATAGAATTTACCACTACTGCGGGGAATTTTCAACTATTAATTCACTTCAGCCACATTCCATAATCCTTACCCACAGCTTTTGTCTCCTGTTCTTCCTGCAGGCTCTCACTCCTGAAGTCCACTTTGCAGCTTCAAATCTGCCAAGCTTTCAGTAAGAGATCTATCCATCTATATTCGGATCTGTCTTATGCCTGTGCTGCCTCGTAAGCTTCTCTTACCGCATGAGCCAGCTGATCTGCACATGATGTTGGACGTCTGCCACATGTGATACCAGCACATTTCTCTTCGATCTGTTCCACTGTCCATCCATCGATCAGTTTTGGAATTGCTTTCAGATTACCGTTACATCCTCCTCCAAGGAATTCGATATTTGTTACTACATTTCCCTCGATATTTAATTTGATATTACGTGAACACGTATTCTGCGTTGTATAAATATACTCCATATGATTCTCCATTCTGCCTCTATGCGATTTTCTAATCGCTCCGGGCCACCTCTTATTTTTTTAATTTCTGTTCCAATTACTTTGCTTATTTCTATTTTTCAATTACTTCTCTGACCTTTTCTTCTACAAGACCCATATCTTCTGTTGGCTCAAATCTTGCAATTACTTTACCTTCTCTGTCAACGAGGAATTTTGTAAAGTTCCACTTAATATCAGGTTTATTTCTAAAGTCAGGATCCATTCTTTCTAACATACTCTCCAGCATTGGTGTCAATTCATGTTCTGGATTCAGACCTTCAAATCCCTTCTGTTCTTTCAGGTGCTTATATAATGGATCCGCGTTTTCTCCATTTACTTCGATCTTAGAAAAAATCGGGAATGTAATGCCATAACGGGAATCACAAAAGCTTACAATTTCCTCATTGCTGCCTGGTGCCTGATTTCCAAACTGATTACATGGGAAATCCAGAATTTCAAATCCCTGATCATGATACTTTTCATAAAGATCCTGCAGATCATCATACTGTGGTGTAAATCCACATTCTGTTGCAGAATTGATAATCAATAATACATTTCCCTGATACTGACTAAGCTTTTCCTGTTCTCCAAGGTGTCCTTCTACTGTAAAATCATAAATATTCATATGCAATCTCCTTTTTCCTTCTATAGGATTCTAATTTTTTTGTATTTTAACTTTTTATAACTATCGATTTTCATTTGTATCTCTAAAAAATTTATCTTTCGTAACATTTTCTGTGTGATTATTTGTTCAGTAATGCTGCGATTTTTTCATCTATTTTTTCAGGTGTAATTGTTGGCGCAAAACGTTCTAATACATTACCGTTCTGATCGATTAAGAATTTTGTAAAGTTCCATTTAATACGGCTGCCCAGAACGCCACCCTTCTGTTCTTTCAGATATTTATAAAGAGGGATTTCATCTTTTCCATTGACACAGATCTTTGCAAATGTTTTAAATGTAACACCATATCTTGACTGGCAGAAATCCTCGATTTCCTCTTCTGTTCCAGGTGCCTGGTTGCCGAACTGATTACATGGGAAATCAAGAATTTTAAATCCCTGTTTCTGATATTTTTCATACAGATCCTGTAATCCTTCATATTGTGGTGTAAAACCACATCCAGTTGCTGTATTCACGATCAGAAGAACCTTTCCTTCATAATTTTTTAATGGTACCTGATTACCTTCTGCATCTTTTACAATAAAATCATATAATTTCATATTTCTATTCTCCTTTTCCTTTTCTTTTTTATTTATGAGTTATTCATTAAATTGTTATCTTTTAAATTGTGTCCAATATATTAGGGATACTTAATTGTGTTTTACTGATTTGCCTGTAAAACACCTTTTGTAAATCTGTAAGCTTCTTTCAGATCTCCAGCATCCGGATGCCCTTTATGCATGATACCAAATGATCCTCTGCAGTGAAATTCTTCTGCTGCCATTGGAATTCCCTGTTCTTCTAACAATTTCTTCACCTGGGAATATGTTGATTTTAAAATTACTGCCGTACTAAAATTAATAACCTTTCCGACTTTTCCATTCAGGCCTTTGATAAATGTTTTGATTTCCTGATCAACACCGGCTGCATAGACCGAACTGCCAAGGAATAAAATATCAACGTCTTCTGTCAGTCCTTCTTTTACTGACATCGCCTTTGTTCCAGCTGCTGATGCAATTTCACGTGCAAGCTTAGCAGTATTTCCTGTTTTCGAATAATATCTGACTGCGACTTTCATTAACATCCTCCTTAATATTGTTTGCTATTTAATTGTGCTTAACTTTAAATGTATTGTACACAATTTAATTGTAACTGTCAATACTTTTTTGTAAAAAAATCGGGTAGGAGGTAAATAATTATTTTATTTACCGTCCTCCCACACCACC
>CAJMQE010000074.1 GCA_905215405.1 uncultured bacterium | reverse complement strand
TAATTTTAAGGTATTCAAGAATTAATAGCACTACGGTAGATTATGTCGCGCTTACCAAATATCGACATAATATGCTATAATGTGATATATAATGCTACCATAGAAAGGATGAGATCTATGTTTATGAAAAATAGAAATAGATTGGATGAACAAAAGAATGAGATCTGGATTGGAAAAAAGAACCGGAACGGAGAAAAAGTACAGATTGGACATTTTAAAAGAATTTTATCTATTTCCTGTTTTTTATCAGTATTTCTATTGATTGCATTTACATTTTGCTGGTTGAAAATAGAAAGTGTAAAGGGAGAGACCAAGGTATATAAAGTTGCATGTATCAAGGAGCCGGGATATTTTGAATATGATTCCGAGGAAAGCCCCTATGGCTATTGTGTGGAGTATTTAAATAAAATATCAGAGCAGACAGGTTGGAAATATGAATACTATGGCGTGGATTCCTGGGAAGAAGCGGCTGCGATGCTCGATAATCACTCTGTTGATCTGATTTTACCATTTAAGATGATGGGGGATCGTTCCACACAGTATAAATATATACCAACTTCGATTGGTACAGAGTATGGGGCTCTTTTGACAAATGGGGATAATCAGTCGCTTACTTATGAAGATTTCGACGAGTTTGAAAATATTACGGTTGGTTGCGTTGAAAGCACGATCTTTTATCAGTCTTTTTGCCAGTATGCGCAGGATAATGACTTTCAGTCCAATGTTGTGATGTATCCAACTATGAAAGATCTGTATCTGGCCTTATCGCTGCATCAGGTCGATGCGATTGCTATCAGTGACACCTATACCAATCTAGGACTAAAGGTCCTGGGAAAATATGATTTGAAGCCAGTGTATATTGTTACAAGACAGGACAATGTACAATTAGCGAATGAGATTAACGAACAGATTGTTAGTATCAAGACGGAATATCCTGAATTTGAAGTGAATTTACTGAAAAAATATTTTCCAAAATATAATGTAATTCCATTTACAAAGAGCGAACTAGAGTATATCAATGAGGCACCGGTGTTTGAGGTTGGATATATTGCCAATATTGCTCCAATTGCCTATGAAGATAATTCTGGTGAAGCAGTTGGAATGTCGAGAGAGCTGCTCGACAAGATACAGGAAATCAGTGGTTTAAAATTTTCTTATCATATGATGCCAAATGATATCAAAGAGGAAAAATATTTTAAAGACAATCAGATTGATCTTTTTATAGGTATGATCTTTAAAAAGGATACAACGGAATTAGCAAAGTACAAATTGAGCAATTCTTTCATGGAGAGCAACATGGTCCTGATTGGAAAGAAAGAGATTCACCTGAGTGCTGATGCTCCATACAGGGTTGCGATTGTTTCCAATGCTTTGACACTACAACAGAAAATTCGAAGTATTTATCCTAATTGTACCTTTCAGGTCTATGATGATCTGGAATCGGCTATGAATGCGATTGTTGATGGCAAGGAAGACCTTCTGCTTACAAATGAGTATTTCTCACAGAAATTTCTGCCAAAACAACGCTATGCAGATCTGACGGTCGTGTCACAGCCTGGAATTTCAGAATCTATGTGTATTGGTACGGTAAGCAATAAAGAATCTGAAAAATATAGCTATGTAAAAGATGAACGATTACTTTCCATTATTAATAAAAGCATCGTGACGATTACAGATCAGGAGAAGACAGAAATTATATTAAATGAAGTAGCAAAGAACCAGTATGATTTTGCTGTTAAAGACTTCTTTCAATCCCATATGGAAGTAATCATTTTTCTGATAGCGGTAATTGTCATCATACAATTGTTCTTGCTTTACATTTATCTTTTGAAACAAAAGAACTATAATGCAATAGTTAGCAAGGAGAAAAGAATTCAATTGCAAAATGAGCATTTTTCTTTATTGCTGCGTAAATCACAGGAATTACTGTTCGACTATAATATAGTTACCCATGAATGCACATTTAGTGATCAGTTCGAAACAAAATTTGACTGGACACTTCCGCAGTTCTGCGATGTACATGAAATTTGGGAGTACTGGATGACTTTTGATGAGAATGAGAAACTTCGTTTGAAATATGCGTTTGAGAAGGTCATAAGTGGAAGTGGGCAGACTGAGGAAAAGATACGTTTACGTAAGAGAGATGGCTCCTTTGGATGGTATAAAATGATCCTGAATGGAACCGGCAGTGAGAATAATATCTGCTTTGTTGGAACGCTGATCGATATTAATGCTGAAATGCAGGAAAGAGAAGTACTGATCCAGATGGTGCAGACAGATAAGCTTACTGGACTGCTCAATAAGCAGGCATTTTATCTAAAAGGGGAAGAGTTCTTAAAGGACCCTGAAACAAAAAGTGTTGCAGTTCTCTTTATCGATCTTGATAATTTTAAGAACATCAACGATTTGCTTGGACATATGACGGGCGATCTTGCCATTTCACAGACGGCTGAAAAATTAAAGGAAATTATGCCAAAGTCATCAGTTTTATCTAGATTTGGTGGGGATGAATTCGTAATTCTTGTACGAAATTTGCCGGAAAAGGAATTAAAAATTTTATTAAATAAAATTCAACATGAACTAAATACGGTATACAGTAAGGATTCCAAAAATGTAAGTGTTTCCTCTAGTGTTGGGTATTTCTATGCGAACGGTGCAGGTGGAAAGATCAGAAATTTGGTCGAATATGCAGATATGGCAGCTTATTATTCAAAGGAAAGCGGAAAGAACCAATATACGAAATATTACAATGGAATTCAGTTGAATGGATATCATGGTAACAGATAGAAAAATATAGGAATTATAAAAATACCAGAAGGAAGAGTAGTGTGTCCTTCTGGTATTTTCAATTTAAGATCATAAAATATAATCGATTAGATGTTTGACATAGAGCAGTTGCTGCTCGCCTGAATTGCAAAACCCTTCTTCCGCTTCAAAGTATAAGGTCTTGTCACCATAGTCAATCTTAAAATAAGGCTTGATCACTTCATCATACTGGGGTAGAAACATACCGGTTTTCTTACTATAGCAGTTCGCTGCTTTTGCTCTTGTGCGGTAGTTTTTATCGACATAAAAAGCGACACTTTTGTGAATGGCGGTATCTTCCTCCGGTAGATAATAGTAATCTTGATAATTAGGATAGAAATATTTTAATTCACCGGCGTAAATTTTGACACGGATTTTCATAGTATTGCCGTAGGCGGTCAGATAAATTGAATCTTTTCCCATTGATACTCGTTTGGGAAGATTGACACCATTTAAAAGGGAGACAGTAAAAATGAATTCTTTCTCTGTGAAATCCTCATATGATTTTACTTCCTGAATCTGAGCATCGGTTAGTGCATACTGGCCACTCGAGACGGAGCAGTAGCCAAGGATGCGAATTAGGCTCAGCATACCTTCAATATCTTCAAAATTATGAAGCAGAAGGAGATTAAGATTTTCCTCTTTTGCATTTTTAACATATTCTTTATAAACATTGATCAATTGGCCGCCATCATAGAGATCTTGTCTGTCAAGCTCTAGAAAGTGTTCAATCGTTTTCTGTTTATAGTTTTCCAGTTTTAATAGCTTATGAACAGGTCTGATTGCTTTAAATATGTCTACAGACTGGATTGCATTAAAATCATAGGACAAATTATATGTCGTGCATTTTTTTATCAGATATGGCATATCAAAGCCTTCTCCATTAAAATGAATTAAAGTAGTAAATGATTGCATAAATGTAAAGAATTCATGCAATACGATTGCTTCATCTGCCATGTTTTCTGCAAACCACTGGCGTATTTTCCAGGTATTGTTCTCGTGGTACATAACGCCAATCAGATAAAGCTGTGTATGTTTTGGTGAAAATCCTGTTGTTTCAATATCAAAAAACAGTATCTTTGACAGATCTGGGTTTAAATTGAGCAGAAGTCTGTCAGAGTCTGCAGGTGTGTTGATTTCTTTTTCTCGGGTTATCATGTAGTTGTTCCTCCTGTAGCTAACTTTACCATATTTGGCAGAGAAATACTGTATCCATGTTTCATATAATTCATACAAAAACAAAGAAAAGTGTTTGTGCAATCTGCCAAAACGTGTGTTAAAAAATTATCACAATAATGTGCCTCAAACGCTCATAAATACTGGATTTGGAGCACTTTTAAAAGTAGTTTTTTTAACAATCTCATGTGATAAAATCCGTAAGTCCGCTTGTAGACTGGCTTACAGGACTTTGATAAAATTCATAATCACATTATAGCCTAATTTCAGAAGAAAAAAAAGTAGATTTTTGTGCATTATTGCGTTAGAATAAGGGGTAGATAATTTTTAATTAAGGAGATATTGCAATGGGAAAGTTAACATTTAAAGGTGGAGTACATCCTTTTGATGGTAAGGTTTTTTCCAAGGATAAACCAATCAAAGAATTATTCCCCGAAGGTGAAATGGTATTTCCACTTTCACAGCACATTGGTGCACCTGCTGTTCCAGTAGTTGCCAAAGGTGATCATGTACTTGCTGGTCAGCTGATTGCTGAAGCTGGTGGATTTGTTTCCGCAAATATTCATGCTTCTGTGTCAGGTACCGTTAAGGCAATCGAGCCAAGAACGCTGGCTACAGGCGGAAAGTGTAATGCAATCATCATAGAAAATGATGGTGAGTACAAGGAAGTAGAATACACGACCAGCAAATTTGAAGATCTGACAAAAGATCAGATCCGTGAAAAGATCAAAGCAGCTGGTGTAGTAGGTATGGGTGGTGCAGGTTTCCCTACTAATGTAAAGCTTACACCTAAGAATCCTGAAGATATTGAGTATATTATTGTAAATGGTGCAGAATGTGAGCCATATCTGACATCCGATTACAGAAGAATGCTTGAAGAACCAGACAGAATTGTTATGGGCTTAAAGATTGCTTTAAAACTGTTCGATAAGGCAGTTGGTTATATTGCGATTGAAGACAATAAACCTGAAGCAATTCGTATTCTTGAAGAAAAGGTAAAAGACGAAGACAGAATCAGTGTGAAAGTACTGAAAACAAAGTACCCACAGGGTGGTGAACGTTCTCTGATCTATGCGACAACAGGCAGAAGCGTTAATTCTTCAATGCTTCCAGCAGATGCTGGCTGCATCGTACATAACATTGATACAATTTCCTCTATTTATTATGCAGTTATTGAAGGCAAGCCTTTAACAAAGAGAATTGTAACTGTTACAGGTGATGGAGTAAAAGAACCTCAGAATTTCTATGTTTACCTCGGTATGAATTATAGACAGCTTCTGGAAGCTGTTGGTGGAACAAAGGGCGAACCAAAGAAATTTATTTCAGGTGGTCCAATGATGGGATTTGCCATGTATAGTCTGGATGTGCCAGTTGTAAAGGGCAGTTCTTCCCTTCTTGTAATGCAGAAAGATATTGTATCTGAGATCAAAGAGAGTGCGTGTATCCGTTGTGGTAAATGTGGAGAGGCCTGTCCAAGTAATCTGCTTCCTGCTAAGCTTGCAGGTTTTGCAGCCAGAAACAACGAAGAAGGATTTGTTAAGTTTGATGGCCTTGAATGTGTTGCGTGTGGCTGTTGTTCTTATATCTGTCCAGCAAGAAGACCATTGACACAGCAGATCAAGTCTATGAGAATGACTGTCCTTGCGAACAGAAGAAAGAAGAAGTAGAAAGGTGGACGAAGAAAAGTGAGTGATTTATATAGCGTTTCATCATCTCCTCATGTACGCAGCAAGACAGATACTTCTGTAATCATGAGAGATGTTTTGATTGCATTATTACCAGCAAGTCTGTTTGGTATTTATAATTTTGGTTTAGATGCATTAATAGTAATAATTGTAGCAATGGCAACATGTGTTGCTACAGAAGCAATTTATGAACATTTTATGCATAAGACAATTACAGTTATGGATTATTCCGCAGCTGTTACGGGTCTTCTTATTGCATTAAATGTTCCAGCAAAACTTCCAATTGGAATGGTAATTCTCGGAAGTGTATTTGCAATTGTGGTAGTAAAACAGTTATTTGGCGGACTCGGTCAGAACTTTATGAACCCAGCCCTCGCTGCAAGATGTTTTCTTTTGATTTCATTTACAAGTAAGATGACATCATTTACATACGATGGAATTACAGGGGCAACACCTCTGGCAATCTTAAAAGATAGTACAGCAGCAGTTGGTGCTCATGCATTTACATTGAAAGATATGTTCATTGGTACAACAGCTGGTACGATCGGTGAAACATCAACAATTGCATTACTGATCGGTGCGATTTATCTTCTTGCAAGAAAAGTTATCAGCCTGAGAATTCCTGCAACATATATTTTAACATTTGCAGTTTTCATTCTGATCTTTGCACCTGGTCATCAGTTTGACTTTGCATTTCTTGCAAAAGAACTCTGTGGTGGTGGTCTTATGCTTGGTGCATTCTTCATGGCTACTGATTATGTTACATCTCCAATTACACCAAATGGTAAAATCATTTTTGGTATGATCCTCGGTATTCTGACCGGATTATTCAGAATGTATGGCGGTTCTGCAGAAGGAGTTTCTTATGCAATCATCTTCTCAAACCTGTTAGTACCTCTGATTGAAAGAGTAACTGTTCCAAAGTCATTTGGTAAGAAAAAACCAGTAAAGGAGGCTGCTAAGTAATGAAAGGTATTATTAAAGATTCTCTAATACTGTTTCTGATCACTGTAATTGCAGGTGTCCTTCTCGGTGGCGTTTACCAGATCACAAAGGAACCAATTGCAACTCAGGAAGCGAAAACAAAACAGGAAGCTTATAAAAAAGTATTTATAGATAACACGAAAACAGATGAAGTTGCTTATCTTGCTGATTCATTTGAAGAGGTAACACTGGATTCTGCAACAATGGAAAATGCTTTAACAGAAGCTGGTTATACAAACGACGAAGTAAATGAAGCAGCAAAGGCTGTTGATGCTTCAGGAAATGAAGTCGGTTATGCAGTCACAGTTACTGCAAAAGATGGATACGGCGGAGACATTAAATTTACAGTTGGTATTCTTACAGATGGAACTGTAAATGGTATTTCTATGCTTTCCATCAGTGAAACAGCCGGTCTTGGTATGAGAGCAAAAGATGATTCATTCACAAGCCAGTATACAAATAAAAAAGTAGATAGCTATAAAGTCACAAAACAGGGAGCTTCAAGCGATAATGAAATCGATGCCCTCAGTGGTTCCACGATTACTTCTAAAGCAGTAACAAATGGTGTGAACAGTGCACTTGTAGCATTTAAAAATATTTCAGGAAAGTAGGAGGTGTCGTAATTGAATAGATGTGTTGAAAGATTATACAATGGTATAATTAAAGAAAACCCAACATTCGTATTAATGCTTGGTATGTGTCCTACACTTGCTGTAACGACATCTGCCATCAATGGTTGTGGAATGGGTCTTACATCAACTCTTGTTCTTGTAATGTCCAACTTAATGATTTCACTTCTTAGAAATGTAATTCCAGATAAAGTCAGAATGCCTGCCTTTATCGTAATCGTTGCTTCATTTGTAACTATGGTCCAGTTCCTGTTACAGGGATTTGTTCCAAGCCTTTATGATGCACTTGGTATCTATATCCCATTGATCGTTGTTAACTGTATTATCCTTGGTAGAGCAGAAGCATATGCTTCCAAGAATCCTGTGCTTCCATCAGCATTTGATGGCCTTGGTATGGGACTTGGTTTTACAATTGCCATCACGATCCTTGGTGGATTCAGAGAACTGATCGGTGCAGGTACAATCTTTGGCATACAGATCCTTTCTGATAAGATCTATACACCAGTCAGCATCTTTGTACTGGCTCCTGGTGCATTCTTCGTTCTTGCAGGTCTTGTAGCTACACAGAACAGAGTAAAACGTAAAATCGCGGAAAAGAATACTGCACAGGGACAGCCAGAACAGCCAACAGGATGTTCATCAGAAGGATGTGGTTCTTGTACGAACAGTATGTGCGGTGGAAAATTATTTAATATAGGTGAGGAGGACAAATAAATGAGTTTATTATTACTTGCAATTGGCGCAGCGTTGGTAAACAATGTTGTATTGAGCCAGTTCCTCGGATTATGTCCATTCCTTGGTGTATCAAAAAGAGTAGAAACAGCAGCAGGTATGGGTGGAGCAGTTGTGTTTGTAGTTACGCTTTCATCTTTACTGGCCAGTCTGATCTACAGCTTCATACTTACACCACTTGATTTGACATATTTAAATACAATTGTATTTATTCTTGTAATTGCAGCACTGGTACAGTTCCTTGAAATGTTCTTAAAGAAGACGAGTCCAGCACTTTACAATTCACTTGGTGTTTATCTTCCTTTAATTACAACAAACTGTTGTGTACTTGGTACTGCATTAACAAACGTTCAGAAAGAATATGATATTCTTTCTTCAGTAGTAAATGGTCTTGGTACATCAGTCGGATTTACAATTGCAATTGTAATTATGGCAGGTATCAGAGAAAGAAATGAATTCAATGACGTTCCTGAAAGTTTCCAGGGTATGCCAATCGTTCTGCTTACAGCAGGTCTGATGTCAATCGCATTCTTTGGTTTCTCAGGTTTGATTTAAGGAGGATAAGAAAAGATGACAGGTATTATTATAGCAGCAGCTATTGTAGGTGGAACTGGTCTTCTTATCGGGCTCTTCCTTGGAGTCGCTGGTAACAAGTTAAAAGTAGAAGTTGATCAGAAGGAAATCGACGTTAGAGCAGAACTTCCTGGTAACAACTGTGGTGGTTGTGGATACCCAGGTTGCGATGGTCTTGCAAAAGCAATTGCAGCAGGAGAAGCTCCAGTTGATGGATGTCCAGTTGGTGGCGCACCTGTAGGTGCCAAAATTGCTACAATCATGGGCGTTAAGGTAGAAGAAGGCGTTCGTAAGACAGCATTTGTAAAATGTTCAGGTACTTGTGAAAAGACAAAAGATAATTACGAGTATACGGGTGTCAAAGATTGTACAGTAATGCCATTTATGCAGAACGGCGGCCCTAAGAAATGTACATATGGCTGTACTGGATTTGGATCTTGTGTTAAAGCATGTCCATTTGATGCAATCCATATTGTTGATGGTATCGCTAAAGTAGATTCAGATAAATGTAAAGCATGTGGTAAATGTGTTGCAATCTGTCCAAAGCATTTGATCGAACTGATTCCTGTTACAGCAAAATATGCTGTACAGTGTGCTTCACAGGATAAAGGTAAAGATGTTATGGCAGGCTGTAGTGCAGGTTGTATCGGATGTGGAATCTGTGTAAAACAATGCGAATTTGATGCAGTGACAGTTGAAAATAATATTGCGCATATAGATTATGACAAATGTACCCGTTGTGGTAAATGTGCAGCAAAATGTCCTAAGAAGGTTATCAGAATCGAAGGTTAATATCTTAGTTCATAAAGAAAGAAATCCGGCCATGGCCGGGTTTCTTTTTTCTTTTCATAATTCGACAGAGCATTGCTATTTTTGTATAGAATGTGTATGATAAATAAGATCACAAAAATATATTTACAACTATGCAGGTGTAATCTAAAAAGTGTTTTGTTAATAGTATTCAAGATTATATGGTACATAGGAACAGTACAGAGTAGAAATGAGGTAATTATGAGCATAAAGATCGAAAAAATGCAGGAACAGGATATCGGACAGATGATAGAACTTTATGAACAACTGATGGATGAAAAATGCGATCAGACTGTTTTTGTAAATAATTATAGTAAGATAAAAGAGAATAAAGATTATATCATTTTCGTAGCAAGAGAGGATGATATGATACTTGGAACTGCAATGGGCATTATAAATCATGCGTTGGATTGTGATTTTCTTGTTATAGAGGCAGTCGTTGTAAGAGATAGTATGCGTGGAAAAGGAATCGGAAAACAGATTTTTAAGGCACTTGATCTTTTTGCGAGCGAACATGATTGTGAATATGCAATCCTTTGTTCTTCAGGTTTTCGTAAGAAGGCACATAAATTCTATGAAAAAGCTGGTTTTACAGATGACGTCAGAGGATTTCGTAAAGTCTACGTAACAAAGTAGTGATACTGGAAGGATAAATTATGAAGATCAGAAAAAATGACCTTTTTTTAATTGGCGGACTGCTCGTGATTGCAGTCGTTGCGCTGATTATCATACAGATATTTGTAAAAAAAGATGGTAAAATGGCAGTGGTAACCGTAAATGGTCAGGTGTATGCAACACTGGATCTTAGTAAAGATACAGAACTAGTCATTCATGGAGCTGGTCACGACCAGAGCGAAGAGGAAGGAACAAACGTACTGAAAATTGAAGATGGAAAAGCATTTATGACAGATGCAGATTGCCCTGACAAGGTGTGCATCAATCAGGGAAAAATCAGTAAAACTGGAGAAACAATTGTATGCCTTCCACACAAAGTAGTTGTGGAGATTAAGGGAAAAGGCACTGAAACAGACGGGATGGTACAATGAAAAAGAATTACAAAAATGTAGCTTTTTGCGGAGTCTTTACCGCATTAGCAATGATATTCAGCTATGTGGAAGCGTTGATTCCAATCCCGATAGGAATACCGGGCGTTAAACTTGGAGTAGCCAATATTGCGATTATTGTACTGCTTTATTCAGTAGGAAGTAAAGAAGCAATAATTGTTGATGTATTAAGGATTGCACTGACAGGAATGATGTTTGGTAATTTATATAGTTTTCTGTTCAGCATGGCGGGTGGCATGCTAAGTATAATAATTATGGTGATTTTAAAGAAAACTGGGCGTTTTTCGATGACAGGAGTCAGTATTGCAGGTGGTGTTATGCACAATATTGGGCAGATCATTGCTGCCGTATTCTTAATGGATACGCCGGCGATTGCATACTATCTGCCGGTCCTGCTGATTGCAGGTATCATAACAGGTATTGTGATTGGAATTGCAGGAAGTTTACTTGAAAAAAGTGTTAGAAAAGTTACTGATGAACATTAGTAATAAAAAACTGAATAAAATATTTTAACTGTATGAAACTTATCACGTCATTGATTCGTATTACTGTTAGAGATCAGAATCATAGTCTATTGCAATTTTTGCAGAGACTTAAAAACAGACAGAACATGATTTTAGGAATCCGGGTCCTAATATCAGTCAGTCTACGGACAATGCTAAAAATCTGAGGTAAAGCGGGGATAAAAATGAAAGAACATGTACGCAGATTAGAAGTTCTGATGAAGAATTATCATGATATGATCATAAGGATTGCAATTGCAAATGTAAAAAATAAAGATGATGCAGAAGATATTCTGCAGGAAGTGGCAGTCAGATATTTAAAAGCATTGCCAGAATTTAGAAGTATGGAACATGAAAAAGCCTGGTTTATCAGAACGACGATCAATCTTTGCTATGACTTTGTCAAAACGGCATGGAATAAAAGAACGACTGGTCTGGATGAATGTGCAGCAGTTTATTCTCAATTGGTGCAATTGCCGTTTTTCTATGATAAAAATCAGGATAGGACTCTGGAAAAAGTGCTGGAATTGCCATTGATCTATCGCAATCCGATATATTTATTCTATTATGAGGATTACTCGATCAGAGAAATTGCGGAAGCGGTTGGAGAAAATGAAAACACAATTAAGACAAGACTTCGTCGAGGCAGAGAGAAGTTAAAACAACTTCTTGTAGCGCAGATATGTTGAGAAAGGGCCACACTATTATTTGTGAAATGGTGTGGAATGGAGGAAGAATATGACGATTGATTTTAGAGGAATAGCAGGTGTCAATAGTGACAATGTGAATATGGGTACTCCAAAAAAGCAGTCTGACGGTTCATCAGATGCATTTCTGAAGGAAATTGAAGAAAATGTAAAAAATAAAAATGAAAATCAGCCTGGAAATTCAATCAATGGTGTGGGAAGTCTGACACCATTGCAGGCTTTTCAAAAAATGCCAAAGACACAGATCAAAGTGGCAAAGGAAACAGGAGTGACACCTGTCACAGTTAGACACCTGGCTGCGAAAGATTGTGATCTTTATAAGGCAGAGATTTTAGATGGCTATACTTTAAAGGCAAAAATAGAAGAAGGATCGTCAGTATACATTGAGGCGAAGTTTGATGATGGTAGTTATCAGGCATATGAAGTGGATGCAAAAAAGGTCGCACAAAATGCGGCACAGGCAAAAGAGGAAACAGCCACTGATGAAATGGACTTGACCAGTGAAAAGTCAAATGGCATTGATAAAGAAGTTGTAACTTTTGCACTGCAGACATTATTAAATGCAAGCAAGAAGGACAGTGAGCCAATACAGACAGAAACAGAAAATGTGGCGGAAACACAATTGGCTGCTGAAACAGAAAATGAGGCGGAAACGAAATTGGCCGCTGAAACAGAAAGAAAAGCGCCGGTCTACGTAAAATCAGGCTTAGAGGTGGGCCAGAAATATGATACTGGTGGAAAATATGTCCCTTACAGCTATCTGGCTGATGAAGGTGGCATTATCAATTATCATGGAGTAGCATTTGTCTGTGATCCAGATAGTAACGCAATTTGTCTGGGGGACATGAGTGATAATGACAAGGTATTACATATCAGCCTGTCTGGTGGCGGAAGTCTGAACGTGAACCGTGATAACTTGACTGACCTGTCACATGCATTTGGTATGTTCAATAGTAAAGATCAGCTTCTGATCATGCGTGCAATTGCCCTTGATGCGAAGACCAGAAGTGCAAAACAGGATCTGAAAAATCATGAAGATAAGAAAATTACAGAAATTTATGATAAAATCATCAATAAGGATGAAAATGTGACGTCGAAAGTAAAGAATGACAAAGAGGACAATCAGAGTTTTTAGGATTACAGAACGGACAGACACAGGATTGATAGATGATACAAAGTCGTACTGAATATAGACAAAGTGAAAGGCTTTTTGTTTTCAATGCATTGCATATAAATGTAGTGTCAGTTGGGAGCAAAAGGCTTTTTTGCATTTATGGCAGATGCATCTAGACAATTCGATTCACCGAGGCTTATAATCATTGTAATAAATGTTTTGCACAAATTTTGGTAACATGCATACTCTGTAAAAGTAGAACATTTTTAAGGGTTATGTTCTAACAGAATAAAAAAAGTGGGGGACTGTTATGTTCAGAAAAAAAGTAAAACAAATTGAAGTACCAGAGGAATGCAAAGAGCTTGAAATCAAAACGGAATCCAGTATCTGCACAGGTGAAAAAATGATTGGCTTCAAGGATACAAAGAGTGGAAAGCTTCTATATGCAGAGTTGATCAGCAGTGATCAGGACAGAATTAACTTTTATAAAAAATATGGCAGAGACTATGAGGACGCTTAAATCGTATGACTAAAATTTTGATTATTGAAGACAACAAAGATGTAAATGAATTATTGAAAAAAACACTGGAAAAGGAAGGGTATTACGTTTACTCTTCCTTTGATGGTCTGGACGGACGAAAGCAGTTAAAAGAGCAGCAATTTGATATGCTTCTACTTGATATTATGCTTCCATATCTTAGCGGGGATGAAGTTCTGAAAGAATTACGTCAGAATAGTGACATTCCTGTAATGGTGCTGTCAGCAAAAGATATGGTCGCAACCAGAATCGATATGCTAAAAATGGGAGCGGATGATTATCTGGTTAAGCCTTTTGATCTTGGCGAGGTGGCAGCAAGAGTGGAGACGCTTCTTCGAAGGAGTAAACGGCAGGAGGAACTTTCAAAAGTTCTGCATTTTCAGGATATTACCGTAGATACAGGAAGCCATAAAGTATTGATCGGTGAGCAGCAACTTGATCTGACGGCTAAAGAATATGAAATTATGGCTTTGTTCTGTGCACATCCTACAAAAGTATTTACGCGGGCCAATATCTATGAAACGATTTGGAAAGAGGAGTATATAGGAGACGATAATACGATCAAAGCGCATATCAGCAATCTGAGGAATAAACTAAAGAAAGCAGATTCGTCGAACCAGTACATAGAAACAGTTTGGGGACTGGGGTACAGGCTGTCAAAGTAAAATTCTACCATTCAGAACTATCTTAACGGATTCTTTACATTTAGAATCCGTATCTTAACCTTTTCTTAACCTTTTTCTCTTATGATAATTACTGGAAAGAAAAAAGGCAGTTGTGAAAACGACTACCACCTAAAGGAGGGAAACGTATGAAAGAATACGTATTACAAACGGAAAATCTGACGAAGAAATATAAAGATTTTTATGCATTGCAAAATGTTTCGGTTAAGCTTTTAAAAGGCAGAATCTATGGACTGATCGGAAAAAATGGAGCTGGCAAGACTACATTTATGCGTCTGATATCAGGTCTTGGATTTCCTACACAGGGAACAATCAAGTTATTTGAATATGATGAAAAAAAGGAATTAAAAAAAGGTTTGCGTAGAGTTGGTACGCTCATTGAATATCCCGGTCTGGATGAAAAAATGACGGCGGAACAGAATTTACGAGTACACAGAATTATCAGGGGAATTCCTGACGAGTCGCTGGAAAAAAATCTATTGGAAATGGTCGGTCTGTCTAATTGTGAAGGTAAGAAAGTGAAAAACTTCTCTCTGGGGATGAGACAACGTCTTGGAATAGCAATCGCACTAATAACAAGTCCGGAACTTCTGATTTTGGATGAACCAATCAATGGACTTGATCCAGTTGGAGTAGTGGAGATTCGAAATCTGATCAAAAAACTGAGTGAGGAGCACAATATTACAGTTCTGATCTCGAGCCATAATTTACCTGAATTATATCAGCTCGCAACAGATTATATCATTATTGATCATGGTAGTGTTAAACAGGAAATCTCATTGGAGGAACTGGATGAAAGATGTCAGCATTTTATTAAGATCGAATGTCGGGAACCGGAAAGACTGGTAAGAATAATTGAAACAAAACTCAATACGACTGCATTTAAGGTGATGCCGGATAAAAGTATTCGTCTTTATGCATATACCCAGAATAGAGAGACTGTTGCAAAAACAATTATTGAAGAAGGAATTATTCCACTGACATTTAGTATGGAAGGCGATACATTGGAAAATTATTTCTTATCTGTCATTGGAGGTGGAGAAAATGATTAATTTGATGAAAGCTGATTTATATAGAATCTGGAAATCTTCTACAGTCTGGATCTGTTTTTTACTTAGTGCAGTCAGTGCATTTGTGGTAGCTTATGTACTCAGGGCTATTGCAACAGGTGATATGGAACAGAAGGCAAGTACAAATTTTTCACTTCTGGTAGATGCAATGATGATATCCATTCTTGGTGGCGTAGTGATTGCAAAAATGATATGCTCAGATTTTGAGTCCAGAAATATTCATGACGAGATTCTGAGTGGAAGCGGCAGATGTAGTATTGTAATAGAAAAATTTATGATAGTGGCTATAGAAATGTTCATACTGACGATTCCTTATGCAGCTGTCACGATTGTAGGGGTTGCCTCCGGAGTGTCATTTGCTCCACTAGTGGGGATTCCATCTTCTTTTTATAGTATTCTTTCAAATGCAGCAAATACAGATTCTGTACAAATTGGAAAGGTGATTCTTTTGTGCATGCTGTTAATGTGGCTGTATGTTGCAAGATTGAGCATTTGTATACCGTTCGCATTTCGTACAGGAAAAATGATACCGGTAATCATAACAGGTATCCTGTCTTCGTTTGTGTTCGATATCATCGCTGTATCGGCAAGTAATGTGAAGGGACTTGGAGACATCCTGAGTTATCTGCCCTATGCGGTGATCGTTAAGGTGGATCTAAGTGCGGACAATATGCTGCTTTTGAAAGCATTTGTTTCTGCTACGATATTTATTTTGGTCATGTTGCTGATCACAATTCGTATGTTCCGCCGTCGTGAAATAAAATAAGAGGATGAAAAAAAGAGTTCCATGAAAGAGTTTGATTGAGCAGGAAGGAAAACAAAATGATTCTGATTACAGGTGTTTTAATAATGATTTTACTGGGGCTGATTGGTTACCACGTCATGCTTCGGATGCAGATCAAAAGAATCAGAGAGATTCTCAATAACAGAATAGAAAATAATACACAGGAAATGGTCAGCTGCGAAATGTTGGATAATCAGCTGACAAAGCTGGTTGCTAGTATCAACACCTGTTTAAAGAAAGAAGAATCTGTTTTACTTCAGGCTGTCAGAGAAGAAAGACAGTTTAAAGAAATGATTGCAAATGTCTCTCACGACCTGCGTACACCGCTTACAGCGGTCAAGGGGTACCAACAGTTGTTAGAACAGTCAGAACTGGATGGAAAGCAACGGGATGCTTTAGCGGTGGCACAAAAGCATACGGAGGAACTAGGTACACTGATTGAACATTTTTTTGAATATTCAGCTCTGATCAATAAGGAAATACCAGTTCAAATAGAAAAAATTAATTTGACTAATCTGACAGCAGAATGCCTTGCCGGAGGAGTCACGATGTTTGAGGAACGAAAAATTGCTGTTCAATATGAGCAGGAATTACCGATTTATATTGCAGGTGATCGGGAAATGGTCGTCAGAATTGTTCAAAATCTGATGAGAAATGGTGCTATGCATGCAGATGGCGATATTACAGTAACGCTTCAACATTGTTCTTCATTTATAAGAATTCAATTCTCCAATCTGGTAAATGATCCTGAAAATATTGACGTGTCGCGGATCTTTGAACGTTTTTACAGCAAAAGGCCGTCTGTCAACGGTTCAAATGGTCTGGGACTGACAATTGTCAAGCTGCTAGCAGGAAAGATGAACGGAAATACGGGTGCACAGATTCACGATCATACTCTGAGCATCTGGGTGGATCTTGTTGCATGGACTACAGATAAATAAAAAAACCTGATACAGATAAAATTATGTCTGTATCAGGTCTTTTTATTTACCAGATGCCCATAACGTGTTGCATGATAAGGCTGACACCTGTAATACCAATCCAGCAGCAAAGGCCCATAAGGATAGGCTTTCCGCCGGTCTTGATCAATTTGATTATATTAGAGTTCAGACCGATCGCTGCCATGGCAAGAATGATAAAGAATTTACTCAGTTCTTTTAATGGCAAAAAGACATTTATTGATACGCCCATGTTTACAGCGATTGTCGTGATTACTGATGCTGCAATAAAGTAGAGAATGAAAAATGGAAATACTTTTTTCAGACTGACTTTTTTACTATTGTCAGCTGTTTTGCTTCCAAGAGATTTCTTTTCATTTCTTGTACGGATAAATGCAAGTACCAGTGTGATTGGAATGATAGCGAGTGTACGTGTCAACTTGACGGTTACTGCTTTATCAAGTGTCGCGGATCCAAGGCCCCACATACTGTCCCAAGTTGAGGCAGCAGCTGTAACGGATGAAGTATCATTAATTGCAGTTCCTGCAAAAATACCAAATGCTTCGCCACTACCTGTTGCAAATCCGATCATTTTTCCTAAAATAGGGAATAGAATTGCCGCAAGTACGTTAAAGAAAAAGATAACGGAAATAGCCTGTGCGACCTGGTCATCATCTGCATCGATAACAGGTGCGGTTGCTGCAATAGCAGATCCACCGCAGATAGATGAGCCTACGCCTACTAAAGTTGATATTTTGGAAGGGATATGCATCACTTTATGTAAGACATAAGAAATCACGAGGGATGTTGTAATGGTACAGACAATAATAGGCAGGGACTGTTTGCCTGTTGCAAAGATCACATTCAGATTCAATCCGAAGCCAAGAAGTATAACGGCCCATTGAAGTATTTTCTTTGAAGTGAACTTAATACCGCTTTCAAAGGAAGTTTTGTCCTTTAATACTAATGTGATAATCATACCGGCGATAATGGATATTACAGCGCCACCGATAATAGGAAAAAGTTTACCGAGATACCAGGAAGGGATTGCTATCATAAGACACAGCAAAATGCCCTGCCAGTTTTTCTTCAAAAAATTCATAATTTGCTCCTTTAGTTCTTTATATTTTTATCCTGTAGGGGATAGGAAAGGAAGTACTCCTTTGACCCGTCCATGATGTTACCACAAATTAACAATAATGAAAAATTATAAATATTTATGATATGATAAATATATGTTATAATATGGAAAACGAAAATAGATATATAGAAAATGATTATAGATATATAGAAAATGAATTTAGAAATATAGAAAACGTATAGAAGATTACAGGACTCCTGTTTAAATGGAACAACAAAAGAGAATGAAAAGAAAGAAGCATAAACAATGATAGATTTTAGAATGTATACATTTTTGGCAGTATGCAACTGTCTGAATTTCACAAAAGCAGCAAAAGAGTTGAATATAACACAGCCTGCAGTTACGCAGCATATCAAATTCCTCGAAAATTATTATCATACACAACTATTTATTCACGAGGGAAAAAAGATCCGGTTGTCACATACCGGGGAAATTTTGTTTCGTGCAGTCAATGCCTATAAGAATGACGAAGAGTACGTAGAAAATCTGATCGCAAGTGATGGTAGACAGGACATGCCTTTAAAATTCGGGACAACAATGACAATTGGGGAATTTGTAATTGGAGAACCGCTGTCACGTTATATCAAAGCGCATCCTGATTCAGATGTCACCATGGTCCTTTCCAATACCAGCGATCTGCTTACCAAGCTTAAAAATGGAGAAATTCATTTTGCACTGGTGGAAGGATATTTTGACAGCGATGAGTACGCTTTTCAGACATACAGTACTGAACAGTTCATTCCAGTCTGTGCAGTGGAGCATCAATTCACGAAAGAGCCAGAAGTTCTGAAGGATCTTTTGACAGAAAGGATTATTATCAGAGAGCCGGGGTCTGGCACCAATGGCATTAAGTTAAGAAAGTCTCACATCACAGAAAATGTGGTGTGGGATTT
>CAJMQE010000073.1 GCA_905215405.1 uncultured bacterium | reverse complement strand
AGAACCCAACTGGTTGTTGGGGTATCTAAACCCTACACTTATATATTAGGAGGAGGAATTTTTCATGCCTCGAATGGGAGCAGAGATGTTTACAGGTGGTGGTCCAAAGCTACAAAAGGGAACATCAGCTGAAGAAATATTAAAGAACAGTAGAAGCATCAACAAAAAAGGAACGGTAAAAAGGCTGGGTAAATATTTATTTCGTTATAAATATCTGATGATCCTGGCACTGACCTTGTCAGTTGGAAGCAATATATTTTCTTTGATCGGTCCTAAACTGTCAGGACTTGCAATTGATAATCTGAAGGGAGGAGCGGGGTATGTCGTCTTTCACAAGATTTTCTATTACTGTTGGCTGATGGCAGCTTTTTATATTGCTTCCTCCATAATGGCATATGCGCTTTCTGTTCTTATGATCCATATCAGTCAGAAAATAGTACATCAGATGCGTAAAGATGTGTATGACAGTCTGATGGAACTGCCAGTTTCCTATTATGATACGCATCAGACAGGGGAGATCCTCAGCAGGATATCCTATGATATCGATACGGTCAATACCTCGCTTTCAACAGATCTCGTACAGATCTGTACAAGTCTGATTACAGTTATTGGTTCATTTGCTATGATGATGTCAATTTCTGGAAGGCTTCTGCTTGTATTTGTAATTACGATACCTATGTCGATTGCAATTACCAGATTTATTGTAAATAAAACAAGACCATTGTTTCGTGAACGTTCTGCAGCACTTGGCAGAATGAACGGTTTTGTTGAAGAAATGATTGCCGGTGGGAAGACATTGAAAGCTTATAATCAGCAGGAAAATACTTTTCACAAATTTCAGGAAAAGAACGAAGATGCAGTTACGAGCTACTATAATGCGGACTACTATGGCAGCATGACAGGTCCATGTGTCAATTTTATCAATAATCTGTCACTGGCATTGATTACCGTATTTGGTGCGATCCTTTATATAAAATCACAGATTTCACTGGGAAATATCTCTTCTTTCGTGCTGTATTCCAGAAAATTTTCAGGACCAATTAATGAAGCAGCTAATATTATGAGTGAATTTCAGTCAGCACTGGCTGCAGCTGAAAGGGTATTTCGTATCATTGATGAGCCAAAAGAAGCGGCGGATGTAGCAGATGCGCAGATTCTTGACCAGGTTGATGGAACGGTGGATATAGAAAATGTAAACTTTGGGTATGATAAGGATAAGATAATATTAAAAAATCTGAATTTTCATGCTGATCCGGGTGAGATGGTTGCAATTGTGGGAACGACTGGAGCCGGAAAGACAACGATCATCAACCTGCTGATGCGATTTTACGATATTCAAAGTGGACAGATCAGTGTGGATGATCACGACATTAAAAAGGTAACAAGAGACAGCTTAAGAAAAGCATATGCAATGGTTCTGCAGGATACCTGGCTCTTTCATGGAACTGTTTTTGACAATATTGCCTATGGAAAAGAAAATGCTACTATGGATGAAGTGGTTGCAGCGGCAAAAGCAGCCAGAATTCACCATTATATCTGTAGTCTGCCAGATGGGTATGAGACGGTACTGACAGAAGAGGGTACAAATATTTCAAAAGGTCAGAAACAGCTGATCACCATTGCCAGAGCGATGCTTTTGGACGCAAAAATGCTGATTCTGGATGAGGCTACATCCAATGTGGATATTCAGACAGAAGCCAGAATTCAGGATGCTATGAGAAAATTAATGAAAGATAAGACCTGTTTTGTGATTGCACACAGACTTTCAACAATCCGAAATGCGGATAAGATTCTGGTCGTAAAGGACGGTAACATCGTGGAACAGGGAAATCATCAGTCACTGATGAACAGACAGGGTGTCTATTACAATATGTATAATGCGCAGTTCGAATAAAACGTACAATACGTGATGTTAGGCTTGCATTATGGTATTTTTCCAATTATAATTATTTAAATAGTTCAGTAGTTCAATTCAACACGAGAAAGCAGGGTTTAATATGCCAGATGAAAAGAAAGAAAATAAAATTTTAGCAGACGATATTGAAAGTCCTGTTAAGGCACCAGCTGATTTTACAAGTCCGGAAGTGCTTTATGAGGAGTTGGTTAATAGTGTAAGAAAATATCATCCATCAGATGATATCTCACAGATTGAAAAGGCTTATAAAGTAGCAAAACAGGCTCATGAGGGTCAGTTCAGAAAATCGGGTGAACCATATATTATTCATCCTATTTGTGTTGCAATTATCCTGGCAGATCTCGAACTGGATAAAGAGAGTATCATAGCCGGACTTTTGCATGATGTTGTTGAAGATACCGTCATGACAAGTGAGGAGATCACAGAGGAATTTGGTGCTGAGGTCGCATTGCTGGTAGATGGCGTAACAAAACTGACACAGTTATACTACGAGCATGATAAGATCGAAATTCAGGCAGAAAATCTGAGAAAGATGTTTCTGGCGATGGCAAAGGATATCAGGGTCATTCTGATCAAACTTGCCGATCGTCTTCATAATATGAGAACCATGCAGTATCAGACACCTGCAAAACAGATAGAAAAGTCCAGAGAGACCATGGACATTTATGCACCAATCGCGCACAGATTAGGTATTAGTAAGATCAAGGTCGAATTAGATGATCTTTCTATGCAGTATCTGCATCCGGAAGTGTATAAGGAACTGGTAGAAAAGATCAATCTGAGCAAAAATGAACGGGAAGCATTTGTTAAGAGCATTATCAAAGAAGTCGGAATGCACATTGAAAATGCTGGTATCGAAGCAGAAATTGATGGCAGAGTAAAGCATTTCTTCAGTATCTATCGTAAGATGGTGAATCAGAATAAGACATTGGATCAGATCTATGACCTGTTCGCGGTCCGTATTAAGGTTGAAACAGTAAAGGACTGTTATGCGGCACTCGGTGTGATTCATGAGATGTATAAGCCGATTCCAGGTAGATTTAAGGATTATATTGCAATGCCAAAATCCAATATGTATCAGTCTTTGCATACCACACTGATCGCATCCAACGGTCAGCCATTTGAAATTCAAATCAGAACTTATGAAATGCACAGAATCGCAGAATATGGTATTGCTGCTCATTGGAAGTACAAGGAAGGCAAGACGGGTACAAGCAACCGTGATGAAGAGGCGAAGCTGAGCTGGCTGCGTCAGATCCTTGAATGGCAGAATGATATGTCTGATAATAAGGAATTTCTTTCTTCCATTAAAAATGACTTAAACCTTTTCTCTGATAACGTATATTGCTTTACACCAAGTGGAGATGTCAAGAATCTGCCAAATGGTTCGACTCCGATCGATTTTGCCTATAGTATTCATAGTGCAGTCGGAAATAAGATGGTCGGTGCGAGGGTCAATGGCAGACTGGTAACGATTGATTATGTGATTAAAAATGGAGACCGGATCGAAATTATAACTTCGCAGAATTCCAAAGGCCCAAGCCGTGATTGGTTGAAGATCGTCAAGAGCACACAGGCGCGTAATAAGATCAACCAGTGGTTCAAGCAGGAACTTAAGGAAGACAATATCATAAAGGGCAAGGAACTGCTTGAAAAATATGCGAAGGCAAAAGGACTTGTCCTGACAAATTTCTTAAAGCCTGAATTTATGGAAAAAGCCCTTCGAAAATATGGATTTAAGGACTGGGATTCCCTACTGGCATCAGTTGGACATGGTGGAATCAAAGAAGGACAGGTAGTCAACAAGCTTTCCGAAGAGTATGAAAAGAAGCGAAAAGCAGAAATTACGGATCAGGAAATTCTGGAAAGTGTTGGTGAAAATAAAGAAAAGGTTGCGATTCCTGTTAAAAAGTCGAAAAATGGTATCGTTGTCAAAGGAATTCACGATGTGGCTGTACGTTTCTCAAAATGCTGCAGCGCAGTTCCAGGCGATGAAATCGTAGGATTTGTTACACGTGGACGTGGTATTTCCATTCACAGAACGGACTGTATCAATGTCCTGAATCTGCCTGAGAGCGAAAGAGCAAGACTGATCGATGCAGAATGGCAGAAAACAGATGCAATTGGCGAAAAATATATGGCTGAAATCAATATCTTCGCAAATAATCGAACTGCATTGATCGTAGATATTTCAAAAATATTTACAGAAAGCAACATTGACGTCAAGAGCATGAATTGCAGAGTGAACAAACACGGTAAAGCAACGATCAATATGGGATTTGAAATTCGTGGTAAGGAAGAATTACAGACTCTAATTGAAAAACTTAGAAATGTAGAAAGTATTATAGATATTGTCAGAACAACGGGCTGATGGAGATCATCAGCCTCCGTTCGTCCTGTGAACATGTAAAATCTTCGGACCGATGGAGTTTGACAATGGAAATGGAGTTATATATGAAGATTATATCCAAGGTGTTAGGAAGTGTGAGCACCAACTGTTATATTATAAAAAATGAGAAGACAAATGAGGCAGTCATAATTGATCCCGCTTCTGATGAGCAGGAAATCAGGGAAATGATGATGGAGCATGACTGCAAACCAGTAGCTATTCTTCTGACACATGGACATTTTGACCATATTCTTGCTGCCGATGATCTGAGAAAGAGATTTCAGATCCCAGTTATTGCAAACAAGATGGAAGATCAGGTGTTGCAGGATAGAAATACGAATCTTTCGACCTGGTATAATCTGGACATCGTTCTGAAAGCAGATCAGTTCGTGGATGATCTGGAATGTCTTGATCTTGCAGGTTTTAAAATTCAGGCAATTCATACACCAGGCCATACGATTGGAAGCAGCTGCTATTATTTCCCAGAAGAAAAAGAACTATTTAGTGGGGATACGCTGTTTACAGAGTCAGTAGGCAGAACGGATTTCCCAACGGGAAGCAGTTCTGCTATTGTTCATTCTGTGAAAGAAAAACTGATGCTTTTACCGGATGAAACACAGGTCCATCCTGGTCATGGTCCATCAACAACAATTCGCAATGAAAAACAGTTCAATCCATATTGCCAGTAGGCAGTATAGGTGAGATACAAAAACAGGACTGTCTGCAAAAATGGCTATGCACAGAATGATCCTATACATAAAATGTAATAAAAGCAGCTGCATAGTAACTGGAGATAGTGATAGGAAAATAATATGATTATAATTAAAATAGAAGATCTGGAATTTTATGATGATGCAGTTGTACTGGTCAAATCATTTTATCCCAGAAAAGATGTAACAAATAAGGAAGTAGAAAATCCGGAAATGACGATTTCTGTATGTACACCGGATAAGGCTGGAAAGACAAAAAGCCAGTATCATGATGAATTTAAAGAAGCACTCTATCTTCAGCTTGTGAAAATGACAGGCCGGAATCTTCCTTGGGGAAATATTACAGGGGTTCGTCCAAGTAAGATGGCAGTACTCATGATCGAACAGGGAAAATCAGATGAACAGGTAATGGAGTTCTTTCAGAAGGAACATTTCGTCAGTAGGGAAAAGGCAGAACTGGCATTAAAGATCGCTAAGAAAGAATTAAAACTGCTTGGAAAAGTAGATTACCACAATGGATACAGCCTTTATATCGGTATCCCTTTCTGTCCAACGACCTGTCTTTACTGTTCGTTTACTTCCTATTCGGTAGCCGCATGGAAGAGTCATGTGGAAGAATATCTAGATGCACTGATCAAAGAAATGCACTATGTTGGTGAGGCTATGAAAGGCAAACGCCTTGATACCATTTACTTTGGAGGCGGTACACCGACAACGCTTATGCCAGAACAGCTCGACAGACTTTTGACTGAACTGGAGCAGAGCTTTGATGTGGACAATGCGTACGAACTGACAGTTGAAGCTGGAAGACCGGACAGCATTACCAAGGAAAAACTGCTTGTATTAAAGAAACATAAAGTCGGCAGAATTTCTATCAATCCACAGACAATGAATCAGGTAACGTTGGATATTATCGGAAGAAGACATACGGTTGAGCAGGTGAAAGAGGCATTTGCACTGGCAAGAGATTGTGGTTTTGATAATATTAATATGGATCTGATCATGGGACTGCCAGGAGAAGATGCGGACATGATCAGGAACACACTCGATCAGATTCTGGAACTTTCACCAGAGAGCCTGACGGTACATTCACTGGCAATCAAACGTGCATCAAAGATCAATATGCTGCGTGAAAAATATAAGAATTTCGAATTTAAGAATACCGAAGAAATTATCAATATGTCAGAACAGTATGCACACGATATGCATCTGGAACCATATTATATGTATAGACAGAAGAATATGACGGGAAACTTTGAAAATGTAGGATATTCTGTTCCGGGTCAGGAATGTATCTATAATGTTCTGATCATGGAAGAAAAGCAGACGATCATCGCACTGGGAGCAGGGGCATCAAGCAAGATCGTGACCTATAAAGAGGACCAGCCGCTTCCGGATATAGAGAGAATTGAAAATGTAAAAAATGTCAGAGATTATATTGACAGAATCGATGAAATGATTGAACGTAAGAGGAAATGCTTTGAAAAATATTCTGACTGATGAAGATTAGTCGTTAAGGGGGATGGAAGTATGGATGCTAAGACTGCTGGAAACGATGAACTGTATGCAAATGTAATCAATGACTTTAAGAGTGGTATTTCACATGGAATACTGGTAAGTAATCTGACTTACCTGATCGCAAAACAACTGCATCTGCCTGAGCAGGAATGTTATGACTGCTGCGTGGCGGGTTTTATTCATGATATAGGAAAACTGGAACTCTCACCATACCTGTATGGCAGAGATAGCAATGCATTGTCTATCGAAGAAATGAAATATATGAGAATGCATTCCAGACTCAGCTACGATCTGCTCAAAAAGTTTGATTACTCAGATCACATTCTTGAAATCGTATTACGACATCACGAGTGTTATGATGGTAGTGGTTATCCGGATAATCTGAAAGGGGAGGAAATTCCGATCGGTGCCAGAATTCTACGGGTGACAGATGAATTTGCAGCATTGATTTCAGACAGACCATACAGAAAAGCATTTGACATAGACACGGCGGTGGATATAATGATAGAAGAGGTTAAAAATATGGATATGGAAATATTTATCATTTTTCAGCGTCTGATCCATGAACCGGAAACAATTGAACTGATCAGAAACAGTAAGATCGAGATGGATGATCTGAACATGACTTTGGAGTCACCCAAAAAGAAAGAATAATACATACGCAAAGTTCTGTAAAAGAACAGGAAAAACTGGATCTGATACAGAGAGTATATGGTAACACAATGGCAACGAAGTGGCGACTGTGGCAGATTTTAAGGCACAGGCAGCACTTTGATATAGAACACTGTACATGACTCGCATAAAACACATGAGAAAGTACAGAAATGGAGGATATTATGAAACTTAGTAAAAAACCAGTCACTGGTATGAAAGATATTTTACCAGCAGAGATGCAGATCAGGGATTACGTTATTGGCGTAATCAAAGAAACCTACGGTAACTTTGGATTTACTTCAATTGAAACACCTTGCATGGAGAACATTGCAAACCTGAGCAGTAAGCAGGGCGGAGAAAATGAAAAGCTTATTTTTAAGGTATTAAAAAGAGGAGAAAAACTCAATCTGGAAACAGCACAGACAGAAGAAGATGTTGTAGATAATGGTCTCAGATATGATCTGACAGTTCCACTTGTACGTTTTTATTCTAATCATGCAAATGATCTTCCATCTCCATTTAAAGCATTACAGATGGGAAATGTGTGGAGAGCTGACAGACCTCAGAGAGGTAGATACCGTCAGTTCATGCAGTGCGATATCGATATTCTTGGTGAACCAAGTAATCTTGCTGAAATCGAACTGATTCTTGCAACAACGACGACACTTGGTAAACTTGGATTCAAGAATTTCCAGATTCGTATCAATGAAAGAAGAATCTTAAAAGCGATGGCTGCTTACAGTGGATTCCCAGAAGAAAGTTATGATACAGTATTTATTATTCTGGATAAAATGGACAAGATCGGAATTGATGGAGTACAGAAAGAACTGCTTGAAGAAGGATTTGATCAGACTGCAGTTGATAAATATATGGAATTATTCAAGGGTGTTGAGAACGCTGAAAATGGAGTAGCCTATCTTGCAGAAAAGCTGACAGGATTCCTGGATCAGGAAGTTGAAGAAAGCCTTTCAGAAATCATCGAAAGTGTTGAAAGAACAAAAGCAGCACAGTTCGAAATGGTATTTGATCCAACACTTGTCAGAGGTATGTCCTATTATACAGGCACTATTTTTGAAATTGCTATGCCAGAATTTGGTGGCAGTTGTGGCGGTGGCGGTCGTTATGATAAGATGGTCGGCAAGTTTACAGGAAAAGATGTACCTGCATGTGGATTCTCTATTGGATTTGAAAGAATCGTTTTATTACTGATGGAAAGAGGGTTCCAGGTACCAACACAGGGAAGAAAGATCGCATTCCTTCTTGAAAAAGGAATTGCTGGCGGCCGTCTGTGTGAAGTAATTGAAGAAGCACAGAAAGCAAGACAGAATGGCGATAAGATTCTGATCGTCAGAATGAATAAGAACAAGAAGTTCCAGAAGGAACAGTTAAGTGAGCAGGGTTATGAGGAATTCAGGGAGTTCTATAAGGATCCATTAAAATTCTAATGATCATACAGTAGCTGTGGAATTGCGCTTAAGTGATTCCATGGCGGCAAGAACCAGAATAAACTGGTAGAGTAGAAAATTGTACAGGAAGAAAAGTTGTACAGGAAAAGAGGATATTATGGCTGAGTCTATGAGAGGACTGAAAAGAAGTAACAGATGTGCAGAACTTAGCAGCGCTAATGTTGGAGAGAAAGTAACAGTGATGGGCTGGGTACAGAAGAGACGTAATCTCGGAAGCCTTATTTTTGTTGATTTAAGAGATCGTTCTGGTCTTTTACAGATATTATTTGATGAAAACGAAGTTGGAAAAGAAGGATTTGATAAAGCATACGGACTTAGAAATGAATATGTAATCGCAGTTGTTGGTACAGTTCAGAAACGTTCTGGAGCAGTAAATGAGAATCTTGCAACAGGTGATATTGAAGTTGTGGCAACAGAACTCAGAGTATTATCAGAAGCATTGACTCCTCCATTCCCAATTGAAGAGGATTCCAATGTAAAGGAAGAACTGAGATTAAAATACAGATATCTGGATCTGAGAAGACCTGACATTCAGAGAAATCTGATCATGAGAAGCCGTGTTGCAACACTTACAAGAACATTCCTTGCAAATGAAGGATTCCTTGAAATTGAAACTCCAGTA
Source organism: uncultured bacterium (assembly GCA_905215405.1). Lineage (GTDB taxonomy): Bacteria > Bacillota > Clostridia > Lachnospirales > Lachnospiraceae > CAJMQE01. The sequence continues at coordinate 9,644 of CAJMQE010000073.1, read as the reverse complement.
CTTACAAAATCAACACCAGAAGGCGCTAGGGATTATCTTGTACCAAGCCGTGTTCATCCAGGTAATTTCTATGCACTTCCTCAGTCACCACAGTTGTTCAAACAGTTACTGATGTGCTCTGGTTATGATAGATATATGCAGATTGCAAAATGTTTCCGTGATGAAGATTTAAGAGCTGACCGTCAGCCTGAATTTACTCAGATCGATATGGAATTATCATTTGTTGATATTGACGATGTTATCGATGTAAATGAAAGATTACTTGCACATTTATTCAAGGAAATTCTTGATGTAGATGTAAAACTTCCAATTCAGAGAATGACATGGCAGGAAGCAATGGACAGATTTGGTTCTGATAAACCAGACCTTCGTTTTGGTATGGAATTAAAGAATGTTTCTGACATTGTGAAAGATTGCGGATTTGGTGTATTTACAGGTGCACTTGAAAATGGTGGATCAGTTCGTGGTATTAATGCAAAAGGACAGGGTGCAATGCCTCGTAAAAAGATCGATGCACTTGTTGATTTCGCTAAGGGATGTGGTGCAAAGGGTCTTGCATACATCGCAATTCACGAAGATGGCACATTAAAATCTTCTTTCTCAAAATTCATGACAGATGAAGAAATGGACAACCTGGTGAAAGCAATGGACGGACAGCCTGGAGATTTACTTCTCTTTGCTGCAGACAAGAATAAGATCGTATGGAATGTTCTTGGTATGTTACGTTGTGATCTTGCTGACAAGATGGGATTACTGGATAAGAGTGAATATAGATTTGTATGGATCACAGAATTCCCTCTTCTTGAATGGTCAGATGAAGAAAACAGATTTGTTGCAATGCATCATCCATTCACAATGCCTATGGAAGAAGATCTTGACAGACTGGAAAGTGATCCGGGTTCTGTTAGAGCGAAAGCTTACGATATCGTACTGAATGGTACTGAAATCGGTGGCGGTAGTGTTCGAATCTTCCAGGATGATATCCAGGAAAGAATGTTCAAGGCAATTGGTATGTCAAAAGAAGAAGCAAACGATAAATTTAGTTTCCTTCTGGATGCATTTAAATATGGTGTTCCACCACACGCTGGACTTGCTTATGGTCTCGATAGATTGATCATGCTGATGGCAAAAGTCGACAGTATCAGAGACGTTATGGCATTCCCTAAAGTAAAAGATGCTTCTTGTCTGCTTACAGATGCACCAAATGTGGTCGATCCAAAGCAGTTAGAAGAATTATGTCTGGAAACTATTGAAAAATAGTGGAAAATATTGTAATATTATAATATATTTTAATCATATTATGGATTAGAGTTGTGAAAAAAGTAGCAGGTATGTACAAAAATTAATACATACCTGCTACAAATATTATAATAGGGCGGTGTCACAATGGATAAAGACTTGAATGAATGTCTGGGCGATCAGACGGACATAACTACAAAGGATATGGTGAATGATGTCGAAGACATCGGGGTTATTACAAATGAGAATGTGGATACTACAAATGACCAGGAGAAGGTAGGTACCACAGAGACAGAAAACGAACTGAATGATTTTACAGCTCGTGAAAGTATACAAGATTCTAAAACTGAAATTCCGAATGAAGATTTTAAGAATCAGGTGGCTGACACAGAAGGGCAGCTGTCATTTACATGGACAGATGGAGAAGATTCAGAAAATAGCGTTTTAAACGAACAGAGTTTAAGTGAGAATGCGAGTGACCAAAAGGAGTCAGAGCACTCTGACATGGAATCGGATACATCAATAACAGGGCAGGAACAGAGTACTGCGACAGAAGAATGGGATCAGGCAGATGCAGACTTACAGGAGGATGACAATACCCAAGAGACTGACGGAGATTTGGATGTCAATGATGAAGAAGAGAATGGAAATTCGGAATCAGGCGTACAGATGCAGCAGGATCAGGGTGATGAGGAACTTTCTGTAGAGGCAGCACTGGCAGATGAGGAGCAGGCAGCAGCACTTTCCCTGCCGGATGAAACGGATGCTACAGAACAAAATGGTCTGCATATTGTTGAACCACTGACAGTAGAAACACAGGACGCAACAGGTACAGCGGAAAGGCAAGCAACACAAGACGCACAGGACATTGCAGAAGGTAGATCTAAGGGCAGGAAGAACAGGAAAGAAAAGAAGGCAGCAGGAAAAAATGGTGCAAAATTGACCATGCTCGAAAGAATCAACAAAGCAACAGCGAAACTTGCAAATACAAAGGCATTTCGCAACATGAATGGCAGCATTCGGTATAAGCTGATCGTGGCCTTTTTGTTACCGGTAATTCTGATTATTGTACTTGGAATACTGTCATATACAACTGCATCCAAAGCAATTATAGCAAGCTTTGAATCTTCCTCACAGTCGGCTATTGAAAAGACGGCCGAATATTATGGACTGATGTTTGCCAATGTAAAATCAATGGCAACGGATATTTCCAATAATACAAATGTGCAGCAGTATTATTCAAAGAGCTTTGCAACAGATAAGCTGGAAGAAAGTAATATTTATAACTCGATAAAAAGTGATGTTTCCTCTAAAACACTGAGCAATAAATCAATTTCAAATATTTACATATTTGCCAATTATGGAAAAGGCATATATACAGGAAGTTCCAAATTAGATGATTCCGCCTATGAAACATTTTCGGGCACAGATGAAGCCAAATCTTATGATTCGAGTAAATCTGCTTGGGTCTCTAGCCATCCATTTCTGGATTCACAGGGAATCAGCTCATATGGCGTATCATTTGTCAGACAGGTAGTAGCAACGAGCAAGAAGCCTGTTGGCTATATCTTTATGGATCTTGATAAAACATATGTTACAGAACCTGTATCCAATCTGAACCTCGGCAAGAACAGTATTGTAGCACTGATCGCTCCAGATGGAGGCGAGATCGTTGCAGGACCTGATCTGACAGTGGAAGATGGAAAGACTTATTTCTCAGATAAAGAATTTTATACAAAGGCAGTTAACAGTGAAGAGACAACTGGTTATGAATATGTAAAATATAATGGCAAAAGACAATTATTCATCTATGCTAAGACAGATGAAGGATTTCTGATCTGCGCAACGGTACCAGAAAGCGTGATCACGGCAAAAGCTGGCACAATTAAAATCATTACGATCACGGCAGTTATTATTGCATTTGGTGTCGCAATTCTTGTTGGTGGTGTATTGGCGATGAATATCAGCGCTGTTATTCGTAAGATCATGGGCGAGCTTTCAAAAGCATCTGAAGGCGATCTGACAGTACAGGTCGATATTGATAGAAAAGATGAATTTGGAACACTGGCAAATGGTATCAACAATATGATTGCAAGAATGAAAGGCCTGATCGAAGAAACAATCGATGTATCGGGTAAAGTAGACGGGTCAGCGGGAATGGTAACTGACAATGCACAGTCGCTTTTAGATGCCACAAGGGATATCACAGATTCCATCAGTGGAATTGAAAAAGGAATTGTTCAGCAGGCAAATGATTCTGAAAGCTGTATGAAGCAGATGGATGTACTTTCAGATAAGATCAATGTGGTTTCTGAAAATTCAGGTAAGATCGCAGATATAGCAGAAGGAACACGAGAAATCGTTCATACAGGTATCCAGACGATCGATGAGCTGAATTCGAATGCAAAGGACACAGTAAATATAACTAATGCAGTTATTACTGGCATTGAGACTCTGGAACAGTCATCTAAATCGATCAGTAAGATCATTGGTGTAATCAATGAAATTGCAGATCAGACAACATTGCTGTCTCTGAATGCTTCTATTGAAGCGGCAAGAGCCGGAGAAGCTGGAAGAGGTTTTGCAGTAGTTGCAGATGAGATCAGGAAGCTTGCGGATCAGTCGGTAGACTCGGTTAACCAGATCCGTAGTATCGTAGACGATATTACAGCCAGAACAAAAGATACAGTAACAACAGCAAAGCAGGCTGAACAGGTCGTTGCTGTTCAGGAAGAGTCACTGAAGAATACAATGATCGTATTTAATGATATTCAGTCACAGGTCGGAGAACTGATTACAAATCTCGGACATATCACAACAGGTGTTGAGGATATCGCACAGACAAAAGTAATGACCATTGAGTCAATTGAAAATATATCTGCAGTATCACAGGAGACTGCAGCTGCAGCAGAGGAAGTAACAGATACAGCGGACAGACAGATGCAGTCAGTAGAAGATCTGAACAGAGCAGCGCAGTCACTGAATGAGAATGCAGCAGCTTTGTCAGAGGCAATTAATCTGTTCAAGATTTGATCAATAGCTGCATGATAAAGATATAAAAAGGGACATTTTATTTGTCAAAGATACAACATGATTTAGAACATGAAAGTGAAAAAGGCCGTTATACATTTTGCGTATAACGGCCTCTTTGCGTGTCTTTTACATTGTTCAGAAATAAATGCGATAAAATACCAATATTTTTATGACATTTGTTTGCAAAATACAGGCTGACTCGTTATAATATTAGAAAAACGATTACAGAATAAATGATGGAGGTACACAACATGTATTCATTTGACGAAATCGCTAATTATGATCCTGAACTGGCAAAAGCCATGGATGATGAATTAGCAAGACAGAGAAGCCACATCGAGCTGATCGCTTCTGAAAATCTGGTAAGTAAAGCAGTAATGGCAGCAATGGGAAGTCCACTTACAAACAAATATGCAGAAGGCTATCCTGGAAAGAGATATTATGGTGGCTGCGAGTATGTTGATGTTGTTGAGACCCTTGCAATTGAAAGAGCAAAGAAATTATTTGGCTGTGAATATGTCAATGTTCAGCCACACTCCGGAGCACAGGCTAATATGGCAGTATTCTTTGCAGTTGTAAAACCTGGTGACACAGTTATGGGTATGAGTCTTGATGCCGGTGGACATCTGACACATGGTTCACCTGTAAATCTTTCTGGTAAGTATTTTCATATTGTTCCTTACGGAGTTAATGATCAGGGATTTATCGATTATGACGAAGTAGAAAGAATTGCAAAAGAATGTAAACCTAAGATGATCGTAGCTGGTGCAAGTGCTTATGCCAGAACGATTGATTTTAAGAGATTCAGAGAAATTGCTGATGAAGTCGGAGCAGTTCTGATGGTAGATATGGCACATATCGCAGGTCTGGTTGCCGGTGGTCAGCATCCAAGCCCAATTCCATATGCACACGTTGTAACAACAACGACACATAAGACACTGAGAGGACCAAGAGGTGGTATGATTCTTTCCTCTAATGAAGTGAATGCAAAATATAACTTTAATAAAGCAGTATTCCCTGGAATTCAGGGTGGTCCACTTATGCATGTCATCGCAGGTAAGGCTGTATGTCTGAAAGAAGCTCTTGATGACAGTTTCAAGACATATGCAAAGAACATAGTTGATAATGCAGCAGCACTTTGCAAAGGATTACAGGACAGAGGATTTGATATTGTATCCGGTGGTACAGATAATCATCTGATGCTTGTAAATCTGCTGAACAAAGGTGTAACTGGTAAGGAAGTTGAAAAATTACTGGATGCTGCCAATATTACATGTAATAAAAATACAATTCCAAACGATCCTGCATCACCATTTGTAACAAGTGGTATCAGATTAGGAACTGCAGCAGTTACAACAAGAGGATTTAACACAGCTGATATGGATGTTGTAGCACAGGCAATTGCAATGCTTGTCAACGATGTTGATAAGAATAAAGAAGAAGCAATGAGACTTGTAAAGACATTAACAGATAAATATCCACTGTATGAATAATAAAGTTCATTTGTTTGTAAGAGAAGCGTGTTACCGGTAAGGAACCGGACACGCTTTTCTTATATAAAAAAGATAAAGGGAACGATAAAGAAGATGGAGGAAAGGCTTAGATGGAAAAGAAGGCATTGCTGGTACTGGAAATGCAGGAAGACTATGTTGGTGAAAACAGAAATAAATCCATGTATTCCTACGATGCAAAGAAACTGATCAAAATAGTGAATAACCGGATTGAATCATTTGCTCCGGATGATGTGATCTATATTAAAAATGTGGTAAAGAATAATTTCCTAAATAGAATAATTACTCGTTCCGGACTAGCTGGAACACCTGGAACAGAACTTGTCAAAGGCCTGAAGGTCGTATCAGATCATATTTTTGAAAAACCAAAAGTCAATGCATTTGAACAAAACATGGAACTGTATCATTTTCTTGAGGACCGTGGTATTCATACGCTGGAACTGATTGGAATCGACGGTGGTGGCTGCGTTGCGATGACTGCACAAGGAGCTGTTGAAATTGGATACCAGGTAGAAGTATATAAACGTGCGGTCGGCACAATTCTTAACAAGCGGGCACAGGTACTGGAATCAGCATTACTAAGTTCTGGAGTTAAATATATTTAAAAAGCAACTTATAGTTTGTATACAATTTGTGTATAATAGGGCATGGTTCTAAATTTAGATAAGTATGTGAAAATTATAACTACTATGTGAATAATATAACTATTCTTGACGAATAAGGTTGCAGGCAATTATAATAGAGTATGTTTGAACAGGCTGAAAAGGCGGTTCAATATTTAGGATAAATATGACTTTTATGGAGGTTTTATAGATATGGCAGATCATGTTATTAAGGAAGCAAAACGTTGTTTAAATTGTAAGAATCCAATGTGTAGAACAGGATGTCCAATTAATACTGCAATTCCAACTATGATTCATGAATTCCTTGAAGGAGGAATCACAGAAGCAGGCGAAATGGTATTTAAGAATAACCCACTTTCTATTATCTGTTCTCTTGTTTGTGACCATGAGGCACAGTGCGAAGGACATTGTATCCTTGGAAGAAAAGGATCTCCTGTCCATATTAGCAGCATTGAAAATTATATTTCCAGCAATTATTTCGCAAAGTTAAATCTTGAAAAATCTGAAAAGAAGAATAAGAGAGCAGCTGTTATTGGTTCAGGCCCAGCTGGTATAACGATTTCCATTATTCTTGCCAATAGAGGATATGATGTTACTTTATTTGAGGCAAGAGAAAAAATCGGTGGTGTACTCAGATATGGTATTCCTGCATTCCGTCTTCCAAAGGATATTCTGGATCAGTATAGAGAAAAAATGATGGCAATGGGCATCAAGATTCGTCCAAATACATCTATCGGTGGCGCAATCAGCGTGGATGACCTGTTCAGAGATGGATATCTTGCAGTATTTATCGGTACAGGTGTATGGCGTCCAAATTCATTAAAGATCAAGGGTGAATCACTTGGTAATGTACATTTTGCAATTGACTATCTGGTCAATCCTGATTCTTATGTACTTGGCGATAAAGTTGCAATTATCGGTGCTGGTAATTCTGCAATGGATGTTGCCAGAACAGCATTGAGAAAAGGTGCAAAAGAAGTAACAGTTTATACAAGAAGTCCACAGGTACGTGCAAGTATCAGAGAAGTTGAATATGCAGAAATTGATGGTGTTCACTTTGAATACTGCAAAGGACCTGTTGAAATAACGGAGAACGGTCCAATTCTTTGTGATATGGAAGTTTCAGAAGATGGTAAGAAGACACCAATCGAAGGAACAGAGAAACTGTATGAGGCAGATACAACAATCGTAGCAGTCAGCCAGGGACCTAAAGACAAGATCGTTTCTACAACAGAAGGAATTGATGTAAATAACAAAGGTCTGATTATTACAGATCAGTGTGGTGAAACAACAAGACCAGGTATCTTTGCATCAGGTGATGTTGTAAACGGTGCCAAGACAGTAGTAGAAGCTGTAAAATATTCAAAGCTCGTTGCAGATGCAATGGATGAATATATGAGCAAGATTGATAATAAATAAGATGATAAATAAGATAATTCGGATCAAGAAACTATGGGTTAAGATTTTGTAATCAGGAGAATGTCCGTTATCGGAAGAAATCAAAATTTCATAGTGGAGATAAAAGAAACCTGCAGATATGCATCAGTGTAAACTGGTGATATTTGCAGGTTTTTTATTTAGGTCATAAAAATCTGTTTTCACTTAAGCAATCAAGGTCTAAAAATGTGACTGATCATCACTTGAGTTCTTCTGATAACTGACAGCTGTGAGAAACAGCGCATTACCCGGAAGTGTCGGTCCTGCATTTGTTCTGTCTTTAGATTTTATAATCGCTGAGATCGCATCAGGCGAAATGCTGTGTTGTCCAACTGCAAGCAATGTACCAGAAAGAATGCGGACCATGTTATAGAGAAATCCATTTCCTTTATAATGAATAGCAAGAATACCATCTTTTTCAAGAAATGTAATCGAATAGATTTCTCTGACAGTTGACTTATCAGGTGCAGGTCTTGTACAAAAAGCCCGGAAATCATGAACGCCGGTCAGATGAGTGGCTGCGGCTTTCATGGCATTGATATCAATTGGCTTTTCAACAGGATAACTGTAGCGGCGCAGAAATACGCTGGATGGATTCCTGGTATCGAGCTGGTACGTATAGTGCTTCCCTGTTGCACTCAGGCGTGCATGAAAATGTCCATCGACCCTGGAACAACCGGTAATTCTGATATCATCAGGCAGTAGTTCATTTATGTGTAATGTAAATGCAGACGGGTCCAACAGTTCGCAGGTCGTTTTAAACGAGGCACACTGCATTCGGGCATGTACACCAGCATCTGTTCGGCCGGAGCCGTGAAGTTCAATAGCTTCTTCTAAAAGTAAGGAGAGCTGTGTTTCTAGAATGCCCTGAATCGTATTTTGTGTATTGTGCTGTTTCTGCCAGCCATTGTATCTGGTTCCATCGTAGGATATAGTCAACTGATAGTTATATAATTTTTTCTTCTTCATAGAAATCCTTTTTGTATTGGAGAATTAACCGAGTAATTCATCGTAATGGGCACGTTCGCCACCAATGTATTTTGCACGGGTTCTTGCACATACAACATGTGCACTTCCGATTGCATTGGTCTTTGGACGGTAAGGAACGGCAACTTCTGCGAGGTGCATACCAATGAGTGTGTCGCCAATATCAATTCCTGCCTGGGCTTTAATATGTTCAACAGCTACAGGATTTTCAAATCCAAGATAGGCAGCTGTGGAAAAAGCGCCACCGGCTTTTAACCGTGGAACAACATTGCAGATTGGCAGACGATATTCTTTTGCGCATGCTTTTTCAATGATAATCGCACGGTTCAGATGTTCGCAGCACTGTGTGGCAAGGTAAATGCCCCGTTTCTTGCATTCCTTATGCAATGTATGAAAAATGGTCTGTCCGATCTTTTCGTTGGAAAATGATCCGATGGAGTGTTTGGCAACTTCACTGGTGGAGCAGCCAACGACCATGATATCTCCTTTCTCGAGACGTGCAACAGAAAGCAGTTCGTCCAGGACTTTAGCTGTCTGTTGTTCGATCAGGTCTAAATGTGTATATTCTTCGTTTGAAATACCGTTACTTGACATAGATAACCCTCTTTTCTGTTCAAAACGGATGTACTTTCCATATGGGAAGTGATCCATTGTTTTTTGTAACTAATCATATCTCTTTTTACGTGAAATTTCAAGGGAGGAGAGGAATCTTCCCAATGAAAAACAGCCATACCGAATTCATTCACTCCGGTATGGCTGTTTTATTGTGCGCCTGGCGGCGCACGTTTCTAATGGGTGAAAGTCCTTAATCCGC